>NZ_DAXETW010000103.1:0-23005 GCF_051155795.1 Longibacter sp. | reverse complement strand
ATCTGCATTGCACCGACACCCGGCGCACCGAGTCCGTGCTGAACCTGACTCGAAACGGGGGGCGTAAGATAATCCGGTGAGGAGGAGGCAACGAGAATCAGGTCCAGATCCTCCGGCTCGAGGCCGGCACGGTCTAACGCCCGATTTCCACTTTCGACGGACATCGTCGCCGTGGTCTCTCCCTCTTCTGCGAAGCGACGCTCACGGATCCCCGAGCGCGAGCGGATCCACTCATCGCTCGTATCCATGTGCCGGGCCAGGTCGTGGTTCGTCATAATGTTCGAAGGCGCGTAGTGTCCCCAGCCCGTAATGCTCGCGTATGGCATACTGTCCACTTGATCTGAAACAGGTAATCGGTAATCCAATAGTGCGCGCACCCCGCTTACGAACAGGGACCGTGCCGGACTTCTGAAACCAACGGGTCCGTCACGTATCGCCGCAATCAGCACATCCTGTCCCATCGGCGATGGATCGATCGCAATCAGTGTCGACCTGGAAGCGGTTCCATAATAACATGTTCGCGTAGGACCGCGGACCGGCGTTTCTCCAGGTGCCGATCGCGCCGTGCGTTTGGTTTTTCAACCCAGTTGGACGGCGTCCGATCCATCACCGGGTTGATCCCCACCACAATACGAAACGCCGCCCCGATCCGGGACGGCGTCATTGTGTACGATCGACACCGAACGCAGGGCGGACCGCTACGCCTGTGCCTGGATGGCGGCCCCGTGTCGGGCAATCGCGATGAAGCTATCTGCATCCAGACTGGCGCCACCGATGAGCCCGCCGTCGACGTCGGGCTGACTCAGCAGATCCTCGGCGTTGTGTGGCTTCATGCTGCCGCCGTACAGGATGTGAACATCGCTTGCAAACGCATTCTCATACAGGTCCGCGAGCAGCCCGCGAATGAACGCATGCATCTCATTTGCCTGCTCTGGCGTCGCGGTGTCACCGGTTCCGATGGCCCATACCGGCTCGTACGCGATGACGAGATTGCGCGGGGCGTCGAACGAAACATCGGCCAGGCCACCGCGGATCTGACCTTCGACTACGGTCTTCGCATCGCCGGCATCTCGCTCCGCCTTTGTTTCGCCCACGCAGAGAATCGGCACGAGACCGTTCGCCCGGGCCTGCGCCACCTTCTGTTGGATGTCGTGATTCGACTCGCCGAAATACTGACGGCGCTCCGAATGCCCGAGAATGACATGCGTGCAGCCGGCGGACACCAGCATCGCTGCCGACACTTCGCCGGTAAACGCACCGCCGTCCTCCTGGTGCATGTTCTGGCCACCAAGCGCGACGTCGCTGCCTTTCAGCGCATCGCTGACGGGCATCAGGCTGACGTAAGGCGGACAGACCGCCAGGGCCACGCTCCCGAGGTCGGCGTCTGCGGCCGCCTCCGCGATGTCGGACGCGAGCTTCGTCCCACTCGCCACGTCCGTATTCATTTTCCAGTTCCCGGCGATCAGCATAGGTCGGATCAGGCGTTCTACGTGAAGATGGCGAGACGTTGCAGGTGCGGCTGTGTTGCAGACGGGCTACCACATGGTTGGGGTTCCGCGTGGTACGTTACCCCCCGGGGGAGACTCAGAGCGTTTACTTCAGCGCTTCATAGGCAAACATCGGCGGCAGATTCAGAATCTCGTACTCGCGCGTCACGGAGTCAAAGTGACGGCGGAGCGGCTTCTCCATGTGGTTGTAGTTCTGGTAGACGAGAAACTTCCCGTCCGACGTCAGCACGTCTCGCGTGCGGCTGATGAGCTCGTGCTTGACGTCCTCATCGAGGAAAGAAAACGGGATGCCGGACAGAACGTAGTCCGCCCGGTCTACGTCGTGCGTGTCGAGAATCTGTCGCACGTTTTCCGCGCGATCGTGCACGACAACGGCCCGATCGTCTCCGTCGCAATACTCCCGAAGGGACTGCACAAACGAAGCGTTGCCCTCGATCATGATGAGTTCAGAATCTTTATGCATGTTCTCCAGCAGGTACTTGCTGAAGACCCCGGTGCCGGGACCGTATTCGACGATGCGGCGCGGCGTGTCGAAATCGATCCACTTGCACACGCGCTTTACGAGGAACTTCGAGGACGGCGTGATGGCCGCGACGTCACGGTCCCGGATGAAGTTCTTGATGTAGGCGAGTGTACCCATGTGGTGTGCAGTGTCAGATTCGGTGGTATGGTTCGTCGGCCCGGGACATCGAACGGCCGGAGCCCTGTGTTGACCGACCGTGAGTGCTGAGTGAAATAACCGTCCTCAAACGTCGATCAAACAACCTTCAATCTACAAAACGATGGGGTCGTAGATCAAGGTATCCGCCGCCCTCGGGGTGGTACTTCCTGCAGAAAGCCGCGCCGTACGGCGGGATTGGCAGGACGTTCACGAAACGACGGGCGAACACCCGGCCCCTGCAGACCGATCACGGTGCGGGCGGTCGGGGACTGATGCGACGGTCCGGACGGGCATTCAGCCGCTCGGTGATGGCATCCTGCATGGAGAAAAAGGTCGCGCCCGGGTACTTGTTAACGATGGCCCCGTCCCGGTCGATCAGGTACCGCGTCGGAACGGTGCCGACGTTATACGCCTCGACCAGCGGATCCCGGTCCCCGTCACGGGCGATGACATGTTTGCCCGGGAGGGTCCGGCCGTCAAAGAAGGCCCGGTTCAGGAGTGAATCCGGTTCCAACGACACGGAGATGAAGGCGACCGAATCACGACGCGTGGCCTCATAGAGCGCATTTCTCGTGGGAATCTGGCGCTGATACATCTCATCGGATGGGTGGTAAAACTCCAGCACGACGAGATATCCGGTGTAGTCGTCGAGCTCGACCGCCTCCCCTTCCACGGTTCGCGCCGTCACCTCCGGCGCTGGCTTGCCCGGAAGCAGGTTTTCCACCTCATAGCGGGCGCGTTCCGCCCACTCGGCCCAGCGCGAGTCCCCGTACGCATCCGCCAGATCGTCGGCCGCGGCAATGGCGTTCTCCTCGTCCAGACTGTCGATGTACGTCCGAACCAGTTCGGCCTGCAGCGCGGCTCGCTGACCATCGGTGACCGCTCGCTCCTTGAAGGTCGAAATCAACGATACAGCCGCTTGCTGCCCGCTCAATCGGGCTTCCGCCCGACGGGCGATGCGACCGGCCGTCACAAAGCGCGGGTTGGACGGCTCGATCTGGCGTGCCCGTACGACGACGAGCGAATCATTCCATGACTCAAGCAGGGCGAGAGACTCGACGGATGCGACCTCCGCCGCGTACGTCCCGTCGTAGTTGTCGCGCATCCCCCATAGAATGCTACTCGTCTGCCGGACGTTCATAGAGATGTTGTTCTCCGAGTACACGTCGTTCTGCAGCCGCCGCATGAGCCGCTGCCGGTGGAGCCCCATTGTATTGCGGTACGCGAGAAGCGCGGAGTTCTCCTTCGACCGGATGGGCACGTAGTTGCCGGTGAACGGGAAGGCGATGTTCATCGACGCCGTATCGCCGTCTGCGACCACGTAATCGGTCCGCAGAAGAACGTCACCGCGCCGGCGAATGACCAGCGGATAGACACCGCGCTCGGGCGCCGTCACGATGGCCTGATACCCGCCGTCCCTGGTCGTTTCAGCGCGCCCGAGCGTGTCCAGTCGTCGCCCCTCGGGACGAACAACGAGCACCTCGAAGCCGGAGAAGTCAGCGGAGCCGTCGACGCTGGCATCGACCGTGATATGCCCACTAAGGACGCTCTGAACGGGCTCGGAGCGCGGCGACGAATCGCTGCATCCGGCGACGAAGAGGAACACCATCACGCCCGTCAGGGCCAGAACGGAGAGGCCGGACGGGAGAAACGCGTTGGATACAGGGGGAAGACCGGCTCCGCGGCCGGGACAGCGTTCAGCGGGGGGGTTCACGAAAATAGGGCCGCAGAGGCGGCGCGGTGATCGGGGGCAAAGTCAATACTTGTGGGGCCGGCCATATGATGGGCCGGGGCATCAAGCGGCCGATTCATCGGATCGGCGCGCCTCAAGCTTCTCTTGCAATACGTCGCGAACGACCTCCGGGTTAGGCGAGCCGTCGAACGATCGCATGACCTGACCAATGAAAAAGCCGAGCAGCCCTTCTTTACCGCCGAGGAAGGCATCGACCTTTCCTCCGTTCTCCTGCAGGATCGACTCGACCACGGGCTCGATGTCCGACCGATCCGATACCTGAATGAGGTCGTTTTCATCCGCAATCTTCCCGGCGGACGACTCATGGTCATCTCGCATCATCTCGAAAACGTCCTGGGCGCCGCTCGAGCTGATCTTGTCTTCGATCCGAAGGTACACAAGCTGCGCCAGCCGCCGGGGCGTGATCGCCAGTTCGTGGACCGAGATATTGTCTTCGTTGGTGACGCGCAGAACGTCCGTCATGACGAAGTTCGACACGAGTTTCGCCTGCGTGCGAGTGTCGCCGCCCTTTGTTCGTTTAAACAACGCGCTCAGGGTGTCCTCAAAATACTCGGCTACCTCCCGCTCTTCCGTGAGCACGCCGGCGTCATACGCGGGAAGACCGAAGTCCGACATAAATCGCTCGCGACGCTGGTCCGGCATCTCGGGCAGGTCTTCCCGGACGGACCGGATATCCTCATCGGAGATGTCGATCGCAACGAGGTCAGGGTCGGGAAAGTATCGATAATCCTGTGCGTCCTCCTTCGAACGCATCGTCCGTGTTTCACCTGCGTCGGCATCCCAAAGAAGTGTGCACTGCTCCACCGGCGTTCCGGCTTCTACGCTTGCGATCTGTCGTGTGATCTCATACTCAAGCGCCTGTTCGACGTGGCGCATCGAGTTCAGGTTCTTCAGCTCAGTCCGCGTGCCGAACCGATTCTGACCGCACGGACGGACGCTCACGTTCGCATCGCACCGCAACGAACCCTCTTCCATGTTGCCGTCGCTTATCCCGAGGTAGCGGACCAGCTGGCGGAGGTTCTTCAGGTAGAGGTAGGCTTCTCGCGGTGAGCGAAGGTCAGGTTCGGAAACGACTTCGAGTAGCGGGACCCCGCACCGGTTGTAGTCCACCAGGGACCCGGACTCAACGTGGGTCGACTTTCCGGCGTCCTCCTCAATGTGGATACGGGTCAGCCCGATCCGCTTCGTGGACGCGGGAGACTCCGCGGTATCCGGGGCACCGTTGCTCGCGACGCTTTCGTCGCTCCCGAGGTCGATCTCCACGAAGCCGTCGTAGCAGATTGGCGTGTCGTACTGGGAGATCTGATACCCTTTCGGCAGGTCCGGGTAGAAGTAGTGCTTCCGCGCAAAGACCGACCGTCGGGACACCTTGCATCGCGTTGCAAGCCCCAGACGAAGGGCGTACCGGATCACCTTCTCGTTGAGGACGGGTAACGTTCCCGGATGACCGAGTGAGATCGGGTCAACCTGCGTGTTCGGCCGTGCACCGAATGCCGTCGAGTCGGGGCTGAACACCTTGGACGCGGTATCCAACTGGACGTGAACCTCCAGCCCGATCACGGGCTCATACTTGTCGTGAACCATGGACGAACGTCTGGAAGTCGATCAGCGGTGGCACGGACCCGGAGGACGAAATAACAGCGCGCACGGAGGCTTGCGCTGCCTTCATCACGGTAGCCCCCTACTTGATGCGTATCGAAATGTTCGAACGCCGCGCCTATGCAAGACCCTCGAGTTTCTTCAGGATCTCCGCGGTGTGGTCGCCCGTCTTCGGTCGCTTGAAAACGTGGCGGATCACGCCGTCCGGATCAATCAGATACGTCGTGCGCGCCGTCCCGAGGAACGTATTACCATACATATTTCGCTCGCCGTAAACGCCATACTGATCCAGGATCTCATGCTCTGGATCGGCAACGATCGGAAAGGGGAGGTCGTACTTTTCCGCAAAATCACTGTGCGAGTCAACGTCATCTTCGGAGACGCCAATGACACGAACGCCGTGATCGGACAGGTCGGACATCCCGTCACGCAGGTTGCACGCCTGCTTGGTGCAGCCGGGGGTGTCGTCTTTCGGGTAAAAATACAGGGCAACCCACTCGCCGCGGTAATCGCTGAGGGAAACCTCGGAGCCATCCTGGGTGGGGCCGGAAAAGTCGGGGGCGGGCTCGCCGACCTCGATGCGGGCAATCTGCGGGTTCGACATGGAGGTGAGAAACAGGTGGAGGGAAAACGGACGCGTCGATCTTCAAATCGACTGAACAGCACCCCCGTGATGCTTGGGGCGCACGGTTGCGTTGCACAACGGTACAGAATGCGCCCGGTATGCCTCAATTCCAACGAACGGGCGGGAAGATCGCTTGAGTTTCCCAGAACGTAAGATCCGTCCTGTCGGTCGCCTCCATGGGTCTTCGCCGGATCGGCCAACCCGATCGTATCCGATCCACCCCCTACCGCGACGAGAGACCGGGACGGCGTCAGGTTCTAGCCCGGCAGCCGCATCGAACGGCGCTCCGGTGACGGGACGCGGGAGCGGGAGGGGATTCCGACCCTCCTGGGGACAGGGCGCCACACCGACTCCTTCAGTTCGTACATGCAAAGCGAATCGCTATCCTCCCATTTCGGAAACATATTGTCAAAGACATCGACCAGGTCAAAGCCGATTTTATCGAGCACGCGGCAGGAGGCGTGGTTGCGAAGGAGTGGCCGCGCGTAAAGGCGATCAAGGCCGACGGTACCGAATGCGAATTGTACGATCCGCCGGTTGGCCTCGGTTGCATACCCGTTTCCCCAGTAGGGGTGACCAATCCAGTACCCCAGCTCCGCCTCGCCCTGCCCCACGTTCATCAGGGACGTGACCCCGACGAGGGTCTGGTCGCGATCACGGATGATGGCGAACGAGTATTCAACGCCGGCGACGCGGCGCGGCATCGACGAGAGAATCCAGCTCGCCGCACCGTTGGGCGGATAGGGCTGCGGCAGGTTCGTCGTCTCCGCAATCTTCGGGTGGGACGCCAGTTTCTGAACCGCCGAGGCATGATCCAGGCAGATCGAGTCGAGAGTGAGTGTATCACGCACGCCGATGTCGGGAGGAGGTGATAGCCAGAGTGAGTCGTCCAGCGAATCGATTCATTCCTTCATTCGACAGCGCCAGACGATGTGTGAACGCGCCCGAGAACGAACGCAAACGATCACACCCGGAACTCTGACTGTATTCTCTCAGAGCAATACCGAAGGGGAGCGGTCACCGGGGATGTGAACGGCCGGCCTGCTCAACCCATCGGGTCGCGTATCACATGGATGACGCGGCTTCAACACCGCTTCGACGACCGCCTAAAGTCACCCATACGAAGCGCAACGACGGCCGAACAGCCCGTCTTCACACAACAACTAAGTTATGACGGGCACCATCAAAGTCAACTGCGGATGACGAGTCAACCCCCGTCTTCGTTACAATATCCAGGGTTAAAGAATATCAACGGGGGCACTTCCCACCCTATTTTAAAACATATATTGCACAAAGCGGAAGCGGGGTCGAACGAACGGACACATTTATCCAGACACCGTCGATAAACGGAGACTGATACAGACCTTTGACCGACTTCCCAGACAGCACGCAGTGCAAAGATCGAGAAATGTAACAAAATTGAGAATGCGTGAATCCGGGGCCATTCAAACATGCCCCTGAACACCGTCTTAAGTTCTCATACCTAATACGACTGCGATGTAATAGGGAAAGATGAGCTGAGCACAGTGGCTCATCGTCCCAGACCATCTGCCCACCACATCTGATGAAATACTTTCCTATTGTTTGAAGCGGACGGTAGACATCGCCGACATGAGTGCCCCTCAAGCACAACGTCCTACCGACGGCGCTATGAAGCCCGTACGGGTGCCTCCTCCGCGAGTGGGAGGCGAATACGAAACACCGTTCCCTCCCCTTCCACGGTCGAAAAATCGATCTTTCCGTCCAGTTCCTCGATGCTCTTGCGTGCGATCGCGAGCCCGAGCCCGGTCCCGCTGGTTTTGGTTGAGAAGTTCGGCTGGAAGATCTTGCCCCGCAACGACTCGGGAATCCCCGTACCGTTGTCCTCGATCGTGCATCGCACGGCGGGTAGCGCATCCCCCTCGCCCGGATCCGGTCGCGTCGTGATGACGATCTCCCCGTCCCGATGACTCGGGATCGCCTGCATCGCATTTTTGATCAGGTTGATGAAAAGACGTCGCAGCTCCTCCCGGTCCGCGTTAACCACCAGCGCGTTGTCGTCGAGGTCGAGGTCGATGTCCACCTCGCTGGCCTCCTCCCGCATGAGCCGGGCTGCCTCTTCGATGACCTCGTTCAGATCCATTGGTTCGAGCACGCGCGTCGGGAGGCGCGCAAAGGAGGAGAACTCATTGGCAATACGTGCCAGCGCCTCAATCTGCTCGATCAGCGTTCCGGTAATCCGCTCAAACATGTCGGAAAACTCGCCCCGCGCCCCGTCCCCGGATGGGTGCTCCCGCTGGTACGCCCGCCGCAGATGTTGAATCGACAGCTTCATCGGCGTGAGCGGGTTCTTGATCTCGTGAGCGACCTGCCGGGCCATCTCTCGCCACGCCAGTTCCCGCTCCTGCTGTGCGAGCTTTCGCCGACTCTCCCGGAGCTGTTCGCGCATCTCGTTGAAGGTGCGAACCAGGTCTCCGATTTCGTCGCGCGTGTTCACCGGCAGGACCCGGGCGAACCGCCCCTCCCCGACCGCTTCCAGTCCCTCCCGAAGCTGCGCGATCGGTCGCGCGAGCGCATTCGCCAGAAGCAGGGCCGTGAGCATGACGACGACCACGAGGATGAGCAGCGCTCCGAACAGGTAGGCGAGCGTTCGCGCCTGCTCTTCCTCGATCCGCTCCTGTTGCGCAAGCGTCGGGACGGCGAGCACGACGCGTGGAACGCCGTCCTCTCCAGGAAGCGCCTGGTAACCGACGACGTACTGGAAGCTTCCGACGTAACTCGGAGCCGTCGTGAACCGATACGTTTCCTCGTACAGCGCCCGATACACCCCGATTGGGAGCCGGCCGTCGACGAGCCGATCGCGGACGAGGCGCGCCCGGCTCGTACCCTTCAGCTGCGCTCCGTCGTACAGCCGTAGGTCGAGCCCGACCCGCGCCGCGAGGGAATCCAGGTCGATCCGCTGGGCTACGCGATACATCATTTCCCCCGGCCGCGCCTCAAGAGCAAGCGTTTCCTCCACCCGGTTCAGGTGATCGTGGAGTCGACGCTCGATCACGCGCTCGTTTTCGCTGGTCACCACCTGCACGCCCACCACCCCGACCGCAATCATCGATACGACGCCCACTGCCAGAAAGGCACTCAGCACCTTGTCGCGAAAACGCACGGTCGGGGCCGGTAGCAAGCCGCGATTGTACCTCCCGTAAAGACCGAGCAGGTAGAAGATCGACGTCACGAACAGACCGGCGATCGTCAGTCGAAGGATGTAATACAGGTGGTCGAACGCGAGGACCGCCGGGATGCGCACGGCGATGGTTCGCTCACGGTCGGCGGCGGGTACCCCGGCCGACTCGACCAATGCCGACGTGTGCCGGTAGAGCGTCAGATACCGAGCGCCGCGCACGGATTCGCTCTCCCACTGCACGGGTGCGTCGTTCAGCGAGGATCGGAGCCGGGACTGCAATCGTGCCCGCCCGAAGTCTCGTCCGAGGCTTCGCGCCAGCGTACCGTTTCGAAACTCCGCCAGCGACAGCTCGGCGTACAGATCCGAATATGAGCCGTCAGGAAGCAGGACGGCAGGAACGCCTGTGCCTGCACCGGGCAGGAGGGATCGCGGCTCGGCTCGCACCAGAATCCAGCCGGACCCGCGGGCATCGGCGGCGGGCTCCGCGTCGCCGTCGATTTCGGGAACCGGGATCAGCCCCGCGTAGAGCAGACTGCCGACACGTTGACCAGCAATCGACCCTTCGAGTTGCTCAACGAGGGGTCCCGTCGCCGACCGGATCCGATAGAGGCTCAGAAGCTGCTGGAACGTTTCCCAGTCGCTATCACGGGGCGAGGTCTGCCGCGCCCGGACGCCGGACGCGGTATATCGCCACCGGGGAATCCCGTCCGCGCTCACATAAACCAGACTGGCCTCGTATGTCGTGAGCGACGCGAGAAGGGATCGGCGCACCAGGCGGCTCGCCAGTGAGTCCACGGGCGGCGGCGACCCCTGGAGGTCCGCCTCCCGGGCGATACCCCCGGCGCGAGGCGGGCTGCCGGATGCGTCCGCAGCAAGTGCCGGCCCCAGCACGGTCCGTGAGGACCGGAGCATCTGCTCGATCGAATAGAGGACGCGCGGGTCCCGCCCCTCCTCGAACGACATTGCCGCCCCTTTCATCCGGTCTCGACGCTGTGCATCCATCCCCGTGTAGAGCATCGGGTAGAGCAGCAGCGTAAGTGCCAGCACCGACGGGAGCAGCCCGCGCAGCGTCAGCTGTCCGACGCCACCATGCGGCCAGACGACCCCGAGCGTCGAGGCGGCGACGACGATGCCTGCGAACGTCATCGCAACGGGGAGCGGAACCACCGGCCGCGCGAGAGGCAGCAAGTAGAACGATCCGATGACGCCGATCACGACGAACGTGATGCCGATTGTCGTGAGGCCGCGGGGCCAGTTCGACGGGCGGTGCCGGATCGCGAGTCTGGTCGCCAGCCACCCAACCGACGTTCCCGCGAGGACCGCCGATACGGCCAGAAGAAAGAGCGAGCACAACACGACCATCACCAGTGGTTCCGGCAGCACCCCTGTTCTGGAGAAATAGTCGAGCGTGCTGTCCAGCACCGAACGCCGCACGACCTGTGCGAGGCCGAGGACCAGACCCATGATTACCGCGCTCGCGGTCGCGATGGCAAGGAAGAACCGGAGCGGCCTCGGGTCGTCCGCGTCGGTCTCACTCAGCGTTTCAGCAAGTTCGGTGAGCGTGCCCGTTGCCGGCCGCGCCCGAGACGCCAGATCCAGGAGCGCCGTCGCTGCCACGATGGCGAAGAGGGCCGACACGAGCAGGTCCCCGGTGGATTGCAGCGCTCCCCACCCGAGCGTCGATGCCAGGTGGGTTGGATCGAACAGCGGTGCGAGGCGCGACGAGGCACCGATCCATCGATCGGGGACGTCGAGCCACACCATCAGGTATCGCAGTCCGATCCATCCCGTCCCGGCAAGGACAAACCAGGCGGTGGCCCCCACCGGCCAGTCGGCATCGCGGGGGGCCCGACGCGTTCGCTGTCGGTATGCCCACCAAAACGCTCCGACGAGCCAGAGGCCGAAGAGGCAGAGCCACAGGACGAGCAGGTCGTCGTACACGGCCGTTTGCACCTCCAGAAGCCGTTCACCGGCCGGGGGCCGAACCGTGACTGTCGCGAGGGCAACGCCGTTGATGCCCGTTAGCGTCCGATGAACCCGACGAGAGGAAGCATTGGAGGCGGTCGGTGGTTCGCCGAACCGGACTTCAACCGATTCCCCCGTAAGTTGCCGCCATTCCGATTCCAGGTCGAAGCCCTGGATATACCGGTTCTGCACCGGGGGCTGAAATTGAATCAGCCGGACGGCACGGACGGTGCCGATGACGCGCTCGCCGTCTTTCACCGGCCACCACACGGAGAGGGCGCGCCGTACTTCCCCGTCCGTTGCGATGACCGAGAGCGGAGTGGCAGACCCTTCCAGCGTCAGATTACGGGCCGGGATGGACGCTCCCTGCCAGGCGAGGAGTGTGCCGGAAGCGGCGCGCACCTCCACGCCGGTTCGATCGTCGAGGCGTAGCGAGCTGACGCGACGGAGCAGGGCCGTCGGGCGGTCGCCGGACGTATTCCACGTGGCGACCGCCTGCGTGAGGGACGAGTCCTCTGCCATCGTTCGAGCCCGGCGAACGAGCGGCTCGTACCGCCGATCGAAATCCGACTCGATTGTGTGCAGCGCCTCCGTAGCGATACGTTCCTGCCACTGCGCTTCGGCGGCCAGCACCTGCGTCTCCGTCAGACGGCGGAGTTGCCACGTCACGACCGTCGCGGCCAGTAGAGCGAGACCCACGCCGAGCACGAGACCGTATCGTCGCCAGAAGCGGAAGAAGCGAGAGCGCATGGACGGAGCGGAAATCGCGAAGCAAGCCTACGGGGGATCGGCGACGGGGAACCGCCTACCGGAGAGCTTCAACCCGCACTTCGTACAGCCGGTTGTCGCCTCGACTCGAGAAGCGAGTGTACACGTGCATGGGCTGCTCGCCCCGGGAATGCCAGAACCGGCCGGTCACGAAATAGCTTGTCCCGGCCTTTGATACATCCTCGACGGCGAAGCGGGTCGGGCCGTGGTCATTAAAAAACTCGCGCAGTACGTACATTGCTTGCGACCGGCTATAGTACGCTCGCGTTCCGGGAAGACCGACCTCGATCCGGTCCGTTGTCGTTCCAAGTAAAAGGTCCGCGTCGCCATCAGAGAACGCGAGAGACACACGCTCCACTACCTGTTCCGGAACGGCCGAGCGGGCAGCCGTGGAGTCCGGCGGTTCGCCACCGTCCTGACCTCGGGTTTCAACGCCTCCTGCCCCGGCAATGAGCAGCAAGCAGAACATCACTCTAAGGAATCGCATACGGCGCGCTCCAAAAAAGGGGGTAAGACCGTTCAAGGCGAAGAATAGGGAACCACTTTACCGTACACAAAAGCGACGCCACCGGCTTTATCAGGTCGTTACGAAAACGATTGCCCTCGTCCGTCCACTTGATCATACAGCCAACGTCCAACATACTGGACAATCGGTCCGTCGCACCCGGACGAATCGTCGGGCGCTCACATCCGTTCCGGCGCATACGCGACTCACGCGTTCATTCGGCAGACTCCTGAGTGCCCCCGGATGCACGCACACTGCGATACTCGCTTATCCACCCCGGCTTGCTATGGCTCAGATCGTCGTGACTCGCCCTCTCGTTCACGGTGCACTCGAGGGCCTGGCACCTCCGCACACCGTCGAGACCGGTCCGCCGCCGACCGGATCGGAGTTGTCCGAAGAGGCCTTGATCGAACGCATTGGTACCGCATCCGCGGTCGTGACGACGGTAGCCGACCCCGTCACGGAACGCGTTCTGTCGTCGTGCCCGAATCTCGAGATGGTCGCGCAATACGCCGTCGGCCTGGACAACATCGACCTTGCCGCTGCCAGCCGCGAAGGCATCACCGTTACGCACACACCGGGCGTGTTAACGGAAGCGACTGCCGACTTCACCTGGGCGCTCCTGCTCGCCGTCGCCCGCCGGGTGGTGGATGCGGATGCCTTCGTTCGAAGTGGAAAGTTTGACCGTTGGGAGACGCGAACGCTCCTGGGCATGGAGTTGCACGGAAAGACGCTGGGAATCATCGGGATGGGCCGTATCGGTTCGGCCGTCGCCCGACGGGCCCTCGGATTCGGCATGGACGTCGTTTTTCACAACCGAACGCCGGCAAACCCTACGATCATTCGGGAAACGAACAGCCGGCAGGTCGCCCTCGACACTCTTCTCCGCACGAGCGACGTCGTTTCCCTACACTGCCCGCACAACGACGACAGCCATCACCTCCTCCGCGAGGACACCCTTGCGACCATGAAACCCTCCGCTCTTCTGATCAACACGGCCCGCGGACCGGTCGTACATGAGAGCGATCTGGTGGACGCCCTCCGAGCAGGTCGTATCGCCGGGGCGGGACTGGACGTGTTTGAGAACGAACCCGACGTGCATCCAGGCCTTCTCGAGCACGAGCGCGTGGTTCTCGCACCGCATCTGGCAAGCGCAACCGTCGAAGCCCGCACCCGGATGGGACAGATGTGCGTCGAATCGCTGCTGGCCTACTTCTCCGGCGAGGACGTCCCGTACACGGTCCGGTCGCAGCTGTAGGCCACCGCACAGGTGCAACCCAACCGGTTCAGGCCAGGTCGACGAGCGTAACGCCCGCTCCTCCCTGCTCGATCGGGGCTTTTCGCACCTCGGTAACGTCCGATCGTGACCGTAGATCGTCGTGCAGTGCCTCACGCAACGCTCCCGTCCCCTTGCCGTGCAGGATCTCGACGGTGTTCAATCCTGCAGCAATCGCGTCGTCGATGAAGTGGCGGATGCGCTGTCGCGCCGGCTCGACCCGCTCTCCCCGCACGTCAATCGTCGGGCTCGCGTCCAGTGCCGTCATCGACACGTCTGCGCCGTAGCCGGTCTCCGGCTCTTGCCGGGGCCCACCGACTCTCGTGAGCCGGTCGAGATCCACGCGCATGTGCATTGATCCCATGACAACGACGGCTTCCTCATCGTCGATCTCCTGGACGTCCATAGCCGTCGAGCCGCCGTCTAAAACCACACGGTCGCCTTCCCGAATCGGGCCACTCTGTTTGGAAGGAGCGGAAGCACCGTCGCCGGAGACACCTGTCCCCGTATCCGTCGCTGCGGATCGCTCTTCTGGCTCTTCTTGCTTCCCGGACGGCCCATCGACCGAACGCACGGCTTCGACGTCCGAGTGAAGATCTTCCTTGTAGGACTCGAGATTTTCGCGCGCCTTCTTGGTTGCTTCGCGCTCCGCCTCCGCCTCCTTGATCTCTTTGATCGTCTGCTCGATCCGCGCATTCGCATCCTTAACGATGCGCTCAGCTTCTTCAAGCGCCTGTTGGCGAAACGACTCCCGCTCTTTCTCGATCTTCCTCCATTTCTGCTCGAAGCGTTCCCGCTCCTTCTCCGCCTTCCGCTGCTCCGATTTTGCTCGATCAAGCGTCTCTTCAAGCTCCTGATTCCGCCGCTCGAACGTCGTAATCAGGTTTTCCATGGCGGTCTTTTGCCCCCCGGCGAGCTCGCGAGCCCGATCCAGGACGGGAGACTCGAGCCCCATCCGCTGAGCGATCTCAAACGCATACGACGAGCCGGGGACGCCCTGCTGATATCGATACGTAGGACGCAGCGTGTTCTGGTCGAACTCCATGGACCCGTTTTCGACCGCATCCGCCTCGTGCGCATACACTTTCAGCGTCCCGTGGTGCGTTGTCACGATCGTGCTCGCACCAACGCGTGTGAGGTGCTCGAGCACCGACTGCGCCAGGGCGCCGCCCTCGTCCGGGTCCGTGCCGGTGCCGGCCTCGTCGATGAGGACGAGAGTATTGGCCCCGGCATTCTTCAGCATGTGCTTCAGGTTCGACACGTGCGAGCTGAACGTCGATAGATCTTCCTCGATCGACTGTTCATCGCCAATGTCGACCATCAGCTGCTCGAAGAGAGAAAACCTTGAGTGCGGGGCGACGGGAATCGGCATGCCGTATGCGAGCATCAGAGACAGCAACCCGACGGTTTTCATGGCGACCGTCTTTCCGCCGGCGTTCGGCCCGGTGATGACGAGCGTCTCAAATCCATCCCCCAGCTTGAGATTCAGCGGGACGACCTCCCGCGGCCCCTCCTCGTCCTCTTCGACAATCGGGTTGGACGGCCCCTTCCCGTTTTTCGCTGCTTCGAAGTGCAATTGCAGGACGGGATTGCGCCCGTCGATCACATCGACGATCCCCTCGTCGTTCAGCTTGGGGACGACGGCCTCAAGGTGGTTCGCCAGCCCCGCTTTCGCCTGCAGCAGGTCAAATTGCGCCAGCGCTTTCAGGTTGTGCTTCATGTCGTGCTGGTGGCGACTCAGGTGGGCCGTCACCTTCCGAAGGATCCGTTGCACCTCTCGACGCTCGTCGCTCTTAAGTTCGCTTACCTCGTTGTTCAGCCGCATGCACGCCGACGGCTCGATGTAGACCGTCTGCCCGGTCGCGGAGGTGTCGTGGATGAACCCGTCGACCTTTCGCTTGGCCTCAGCCCGGATCGGGATCACCATGCGCCCGCCGCGAATGGTCGCCTGCTCTTCGGTCGCCCAGCCCTGCTTCATCGCTTCGCGGAGGGCACTATCGAGGGCGCCCCTGAGTTCGTTCTGGCGTTTCTTGATCTGCCGTCGCAAGCGACCGAGCTCCTCCGACGCGTCATCTCGCACGCCGCCCTCCTCGGCGATGACCGTGCTAATGTGCGTTTCTACCTCTTTCAGCGGCGTCACCCGCTCGACCGCGGACGCTAAATTCGGATAGTCCGACCGACGGCGTTCGAAGTATGACTTCAGGCGGCGGAGGGTGATCAGGACCAGACGCACGTTCCGCAGATCTTCCGGGCCGACAAACGCCTCTTCCGGCGCCGCCCGCTTCAGAACCTGGCGAAGGTCAAAGATGTGATTCAGTGGGACGCTTTCGTCGTACTCAAACGCCGCCTGTAGCTCTTCCACACGAACCAACTCGTCCTCGAGCCACTCCATCGTCCGTGCCGGCTGCATGCGATCGAGACGCTCCTGACCGAGCGGACTCATCACACGATCGGATAGGCGTTGACGAAGCACGTCGAAGCCGAGCTTCTCTTCAAGCGAAGCCGGATAGGTGTCCATCGGTCGGGAGCGCTGCGAAAGGAATTGATTGTAGAACGTCGATCACACGGCTACACGAACGATACGCGGTCTTGCTTGCTCCGACGTGGGTCGCAAGTGTTGCAAAACACACACGGTGTTCGATTCGCATGATCGAGCGGTCGTTCATCAAGGTACCGATTGCCACGAAAACTGATTGCCATTAACGTCCGGCGCTTTCTTTTACGTCACAGCCGATAATCGGCCCCCATAAGCGGAGGCGGCACCACATCCATGGCGCCGCCTCGGGCTTACGATTCCGGGGTTGAAGAACGCTTCAGCCGCCGGTCACTTCGGAGTGATCGCCGATGTTTACCGCCCCCGTGACAGCTTCGACGACGGCGCTGCGCCCGACGATGGAGTCGGACAGGACGCTGACCTCGACGTGAGCGTGCGGATACACAATGCTGTCGCGCACCACGGAGTCCCGCACCGTTGCGCCTGCTTCCACAGAGACGTTGGGGCCGACGACGGCACCGTCGATGGTTGCTCCGGGACCGATGTATACAGGGTCGTGGATGATACTGTCCTTTACAGTCCCCTGGTGCAGGTCGTCTTCCTCCTGGTGCAAGATCCGTCGCGTAGTGTCCAGGAGCGCGGGAATGGTGCCGCAATCCATCCACGCATCCACACCTTCGGTCGTGAAGCGTTTCCCGTCCTGCAGCATCCGATCGAACGCATCCGTGAGCTGCAGCTCCCCGCCCTTGCCCCGGACGTCGTTGTCGATCAGATACTGAATCTCCGTCTGTAGGTCGGCCAGTTCCTGAACGTAGTAAATGCCGATGATGGCCTCGTTCGAGATCGGCTCGTCCGGTTTTTCAACGAGACGTGCAACCCGGTCGCTCCCTTCTTCGCGCACGGCCACACCGAAGCGGCTCGGGTCATCGACATGTTTGACCCAGACGACGACATCCGAGTCGCCGAGGTCGACATCCTCATCGATCCGAAAAAGCGTATCCGCAAACACCACGATACCCTCCCCGTCGAGATGTTCGCCCGCACAGCCGACCGCGTGCGCCGTCCCTTCCGCATCTTCCTGAATCGCGAACTGCGCCGTCATGTCGCGCGCTTCGCAGATCTGCGTAAGCTGATCCCGGATCTCCTGCCCGAAATCGGGGCCGAGCACGAACACGCCCTCATCCGGCACATCCGGCAAGACCCTCGAAAACGTATCGACGATCCGCTCGACGATCGTACGCCCCTTTACGGTGAGGAGCGGTTTGGGCGTCACGTGCGAATGGGGCCGGACGCGCGTGCCTCGACCGGCCATGGGAACGATCAGCTTCATAAGACTGGGAAATGAGAATCAGGATCATGGTGATGCCGCACGGAACCGCAGCCCGCCGGATCACGGGGCGTCTCGGTGTTGCGGCGGATGTACACGGCATAGAATACAGCTATCATCGGTACGAATGCCAGCCCAGCACGTGATCCCTGTGTGGAACTGTCTATCGACGTCTGTCTCATTAGACAGTTCGACGGGAGCAGTGTCTGTCAGAGTATACAATCACGCCAATCTGTCTGTCGTAGATGCGCACCCGGATGAGACCCGTCATGTCCTTTACATGATCATCAAGTCGCGTCTCGATCCGCATTTGATGGCGTTCACGGTCGTTTCGTGGTTATGAAGCCGGATGATTGGTTACCGTTCGCGATGGCAATGAATGTGTAGGCCTCAACCACCCATGCCTTGGCACGTGCGTTGTAAATCCAATGAGATGCATTGACGGCAGTTGAGTGAGGACGAAGCTGACAGCATCAATAGGTGCAGAGCACGAATCGCTCGGCCGTCGTTACGAAACACGCATCGAGTGCGTCTCAACATGCAGAGACGCTCGATTCGTTGAACGTCTCCTCGACGGTCGGCGCACGGTCCGGCGAAGCAACCCGTGATCGTGTGGCGCGTCGAACGAACTCAATCTTTGTTCATCACCCACCAGAGCATCATGCAACGACTGAAACGCACACCCCTTTCTGCCATCCTCATGCTGGCGCTGGCTGTCGTGGTCGCGACCGGCTGCCAGAGCCTGAGCAACACCGAGAAAGGTGCCGCGATCGGCACCGGAACGGGTGGCGCTGCCGGTGCAGCGATCGGTAAGGCCGTCGGCGGAACCGCTGAGGGCGCCATTATCGGTGCAGTCGTGGGAGGAGCCGCCGGTGCCATCATCGGCCAGCGAATGGATCGCAAGGCCGAGGAACTTGAGCAGGAACTCGCCAACGCCGACGTTGAGCGAATCGGCGAAGGGATCGTGGTCACGTTCGATAGCGGATTGCTCTTCGACTTCGATTCGTCGGCTCTCCGCTCGGGTGCCCGTCAGGATCTGCAGGAGTTTGCTACCAGTATGAAGGACTACCCCGAAACGGAAATCCTGGTCGTGGGTCACACAGACTCTAAGGGCTCGGCAGATTACAACCAGGATCTATCGCAGCGCCGTGCCGGATCCGCCGCAGACTACCTGATCAATCAGGGTATTTCCGCGGACCGCCTCCGGACGGAGGGTCGCGGCGAAACCGAACCGGTAGCCACGAATGATACCGAGGCCGGACGGCAGCAGAACCGTCGTGTGGAAGTGGCTATTTTCGCAAGTGAAGAGTACCGCGAAGACGCCAAGAGTCAGGCTGCAAATTAAGACTGCCTGGCGTTCTGCCGGAGAACCGGCAGCACACCTCCCGATCGGCTGCGGCCGCACTCAATTGATAAAACAAGCTGAGGGCGGCCGCATCGCCACAGGGAATACGAATACGGAAACGGCTCTCGTTATCACGGCATGTCCGGCAGAAGCTGTAGGGGCCGTCCTGTTTCGGAACCACCGCATTACCTAATCGCTACGAATTAGGGTCTTTTTGCAGCGCACGTTGCCTGCGACCTGTACCCCGATTGTCACTGTTTTTATTCCCAGCGCTATTTCACCTATGAACGCGAACGTTCGACATATCGCACAGAGCATGAGTCGCCGCGTGCTCGTTCCGGTCCTTGCTCTTGCTCTCGCCCTCGTGGCCACGCCCGTTTTGGCCCAGGACGGTGGCAGTCAGGCGAAGGTCGAGGAACTCAAGAAGACCTTCGCGGCGGCGATGAACGCAGCCAAGCAGGGAAATGCTGACGAAGCCTACCCGAAGCTCGAGCAGTCGCTCCAATTGGCCAATGAAGCCGAACAGTCTGGTGCAGCGTCCCAGATTCAGGATCGGATGATCACGCTCGCAAAGAACTGGGGCAACAAGGCCCTGAAGGACAAGAACTATGCGGCAGCCGAAACGCACTTCAATAAGGGTGCGCAGTATGCGCCGGACGACGCCTATATGGTGTATGGAATGGGCCTGGCGCAGATTAACCAGGACGGCAAAACGGCGGACGCCATTCAGACGCTGCAGCAGGCCATCAGCGTCGCGGAAGAAAACGGCGACCGTAAAACGGCTCAACTCGCGACGGAGCGCATCCGGCAGGAGTTCGTGTCTCGCGCGTCGCAGGCGCTGAACGTGCAGAACCCGGGTCCGAGCGCGGCACAGGAGGCACTCACGGCACTCGACGAAATGAGAGAGTACGTCGATGCAAGCGCAAAGTCGCTCTTCTACCGGGCGACGGCACTGTATGCGCAGGGCGACCACCCGGCAGCCATTTCCACCGCCCGCGAGGGACTGGAGATGCACCGCGGTAGCCGGACCTCCGCCGCTAAGTATCACTTCGTGATTGCGGAGTCACAGCTTCAGAACGGCGACAAAGAAGCGGCCTGCGCGGAGTTTGAGCAGGCAGCCTTTGGCGACTACAAGGCCCGATCGGAGCACTACCTTGAGAACGAGTGCAACTAACCGGTCGACCTGACAGGGTCTGCATTCCAAGGCTCTCGTTGCGGGAATCAACCAAAGCGCCCGTGCCCTCTTTTCGGAGGCACGGGCGCTTTTTTATTGAACCCCTTGCCCTGGGATGGTTGCTGAGACGCTGATCTTGCAGACATCGCACCGGCCAGCGCTACCGCACGGTCCGCTTGGTTCCTGCGTA
Organism: Longibacter sp.; assembly: GCF_051155795.1. Lineage (NCBI taxonomy): Bacteria > Pseudomonadati > Rhodothermota > Rhodothermia > Rhodothermales > Salisaetaceae > Longibacter > Longibacter sp. The sequence goes on along the minus strand of NZ_DAXETW010000103.1, from coordinate 2,655 downwards.
GAGAATCGCGACGAACACGACCGCTGGCGCGACAACGGACATGATGGTCATCCACTCAAGGCCCGTCCCGGTCGCGGAGGTGTTGAACGAAGACGTGGCGGACTGAAGCAGTAGAGTCAGTTCGAGCATAAACCTAAGATCAGTAAGAAACAGTCACGGGGAACGCGGTGGCATCCAACGAAGACGTCGGATCCGAGGACTTCGCTGGTGATAGGACCCGGCTCGGCGCGCACCGGGAAAGACCGGGTCCACGGTACGGGTTGCGTACGCCGGTTGAGTCAGGCGAGTTGCCGTACGTCCGGGACAGTGAGGTTACGCAGCATCCTCTACCATCGACTGTACGGCGGTGATGTCGGACCCGCCGCCGCCGAGGAGGCGAATCTTGCTCCGAAGCGCTTCATCGTCAATGTCCGCAAGCATGTTGCGGGTGTCGACGATCGAGGGCGCGTGTGTGGCGATCATTTCAGGATCGAAGGCATCGTGCCCCGTCACCACGATCGCGACGTCATGATCGGCGAGCGTGTCCGGCGTGCACTCGACCTTCTCGATCGCCTTTGAGGAGCCGTCGCGGTACTGGATGCGATACTCATCGACGTGCGGGTCGGCGAAGCGAATCGTACCGACGCCTTTTTCTTCCAGCAACTTGATGATCGTCTCAGCCGGCGAGTGTCGCGTATCGTCGACGTTTCCTTTGAACGCCACCCCGAGAACGAGGATATTCGCATCGCTCATCCGGATCGGCTGATCGGCGATGGCTCCGACGATCGCTTCCGTCACGTAGAACGGCATGCTTTCGTTCACCCGCGCCGATAGCGTAATAAAGCTCGTTTCGAAGTCGTACTTGCGAGCGAGCCAGGACAGGTAGTGCGGGTCGATCGGAATGCAATGCCCGCCCAGTCCCGGTCCGGGATAGAACGGCATGAAGCCGAACGGTTTGGTTGCCGCGGCTTCGATCACTTCCCACATCGAAATCCCGCCGATGCGATCGCAGAGACGGGCAAGTTCGTTGACCAGCGCGATGTTGACCGACCGAAAGATGTTTTCGAGCAGTTTCTCCATCTCCGCAACCTTCGGGTTGGAGACCGGGAAGACGTGCTCGATGATGGTCTCGAGCGCCACACGAGCGACATACCCGCAGGCGGGCGTTGCGCCGCCGACGACCACCGGCGTGTTCGCCGTCGTCCACTCCTTGTTGCCGGGATCGATACGCTCCGGGCTGAAGGCGAGGAAGAAGTCTGTGCCGAGTTCCAGTCCTCGATCGGACGCTGCCTCCTGAAGGATTGGCTGAACGATTCCTTCCGTCGTGTCCGGGTAGGTCGTGCTCTTCAGGATGACGAGTTGTCCCGGTCGGAGATGTTCTGCGATGGACGCCGTCGCCGACTCGATGTATTTCGTATCCGGGTCTTTACTTGTCGTAACGGGCGTTGGCACACAGACGTAGAATACGTCGATGTCACCGCATGCGTCGAACGAGGTGTAGGCCGTCAACAAGCCCTTGTCAACGAGATTGCGAACGTTGTCGTCATCCAGATCGTCGATGTAGTTGTCGCCGTTGTTCAGGCGCTCTACGCGGTCGGCGTCGAGGTCGATACCGATCGTCTTGAATCCTGCGTTCGCGTACTCAACAGCGAGCGGGAGGCCCACGTAGCCAAGTCCTACGATGCCGATCGTTGCGTCGCCGTCCTGCAGCTGCTCATCGAGCCCTTCTGCGGTGGAGGAAAGCACCGGCGGGCGGGCGCCAGGGTCGTGGTTGGGGGAACCGTTGACGCTCGCGTCGGAGGCCGAGGAAAAACCGTTCGATTTCACGGTCGAAGAAGTGCGTGATGATGGCCAGGCAGTCGAAGACATGCGTAGAACAGAGATACATGATGTTGAAGGTAGGAGATCTCGCAGTTACGCGCAAACGCGACGTATGGACGATGCATTCTTAGTGCACCGAATGCGAAGCCCGGCGGGGGACCGGTCAGCGGAAAGAGGTGGCTGTGCCCACGGGCGGAGGGTGCGCGGAGGTGCTACCGCCCGGAGCCGGTCTTACATCGAAACGGGAATCGACGGTCTCTCTTCGGAGATCTGATCGAGAGCATCGAACTCAACCCGCAGTTCGCGGCACTCGATATCGAGCGCAGCAGTAGCCTTTAGGGCGGCCTGGCGACACCGTCGGGATACGTTAGCGGTAATGAGAAGGACCTCAATGTCGTGGTCGTGACAGACTTGCTGCAGATTCGATCGCGTTCCGAGCACGGGCAATCCCTGCACCGTCAAACCGACTTTCAGTGGGTCATCGTCGACGAACCCGACCGGACGGAGATCCAGGTCATCGCGGTGGCGAAGCAAGCGCACCGCCATGGTTCCCCGCTCGGCTGCCCCGTAGAGGAGGGTGGCGCGACCGCCGGCCCGCTTGGCGGCGAGGTACTGGCGGAGACCGCGAAAGCCGAACCGGACGCCGACGACAGCGATCGTAACCATCATCCAGTCGACGACGAGCACCCCGCGGGAGACGAGATCCGGTCCATACACCGCAGCGATCAGAACACCGGTGGCACCGGACGCTGTGAGGGTCGCGAGACCGGTACGAACGAGTTCCGGCGTGCCGGCATATCGCCAGATTCCACGGTACAGGCCAAACGCGTAGAATAACGCGATTTTCAGGCTTAC
>NZ_DAXETW010000102.1:0-11468 GCF_051155795.1 Longibacter sp. | reverse complement strand
TGCACGAGTCGCTCGATGAGGAAGCTCGGCGCTTTGCTCAGACGATGAACTTTACGCCGGGACGGAAAAATGGAGCGGTCGTACGGACGCGGGTGACACTCCCGCTTCGGTTTGGACTTGAGGAGCAGGAAACAGCGGACACGAATCCACCGGAAACGAAGACGGTTGATGACCTTCCGCGAAAACCGGTGGTTCAGGTGCCGGACCAGATGGCGCGCCTGATCGGCGGGCTGAAAGCGCTGCAAGACGATATCCGGTACCCGCGCGAGGCTCGAAGGAAAGGCATCGAAGGCCAGGTCTTCGTGCAGTTCATCGTGTCGAATGAAGGCGTTCCGACGGACTTGAAGGTGACGCGATCGGTGCATCCGCTCCTCGACAGGGAGGCTATGCGCGCTGTCCGGGAAACCAGGTTTCTACCGGCGTTCAAGGATGGTAAACCCGTAAGGGTCCAGCTCACTCTTCCGATTTCGTTTCACGCGCGACGTAAATGACCGGCGATACCTCGTCACCCTTTCGGTTTGTGTCGATGCGCTTCACGACGATTCGTATACGTCATCAATGAACGTCTTGAACCATGGCGGGCGCGCGATGAGGATATAGGCGGCGACGATCGGCACGATGGGGACCATGAACACGGCAAGGTCCACGAGAATAATGGCCGCGGCGATCGCCCAGATTTTTCCCTGACTCATGGCCGTACTCCGTTTTCGGATTCCGAGAAAAGAAAAACCGAGTGCTCCTCTGACAGCACGGGAGCACTCGGTCGGGTATCTGCGGTGAGGTGACATGGCTTATGCCGTGAGCACCTCCTCGAGGTTCTCCTCATCGTCCGTCTGGTAGGCCTCCATTGGCGGGCAGGCGCAGATGAGGTTTCTATCTCCGAAGGCATCGTCGACGCGGCGGACCGTGGGCCAGAACTTGTCGCTCCGTGTCCATTCGGCGGGGAAGGCGGCGCGTTCCCGGCTGTAGGGGAGGTCCCAGTGATCGCGAGCGATCAGTTCCGCGGTGTGCGGTGCCTGCTTCAGCGGGCTGTGCTCCACATCCACGACGTCCTGCTCGATTTCCTCGATCTCGGTTCGGATCGTGGTCATCGCCTCGCAGAACCGGTCGAGTTCGGCTTTGGACTCGCTTTCCGTCGGCTCCACCATGAGCGTTCCGACGACGGGCCAGGACATGGTCGGTGCGTGGTAGCCGTAGTCCATCAGTCGCTTCGCCACATCCTGTTCGCTGACGTCGATTTCCTTACGGAACGGGCGCAGGTCCAGGATGAACTCGTGGGCCACGCGGCCGTGGTCGCCTCTGTAAACGACGTCGTAGTGGGCCGACAGGCGCTTCGCGATGTAATTGGCGTTCAAGATGGCTGTTTTGGTCGACTCCGTCAGGCCCTCGGCTCCGAGCATCCTGATGTAGGCCCAGGAGATGAGCGTGATGAGCGCCGATCCGTACGGGGCCGCCGACACCGGGGCGATCGACTGCTTGCCGCCGGTCTCCACGATCGGGTGGCCGGGCAAGAAGGGCGAGAGGTGCTCGGCCGTGCAGATCGGTCCGACGCCCGGTCCGCCGCCGCCGTGGGGGATGCTGAACGTTTTGTGCAGGTTCAGGTGGCAGACGTCGACCCCGAATTCGCCCGGCCGGCAGAGTCCGACCTGCGCGTTCATGTTGGCGCCGTCCATGTAGACCTGGCCGCCGTGCCGGTGGACGACGTCGCAGAGCTCCTGGATGTGGTCTTCGAAGACACCGTGGGTGGACGGGTACGTGACCATCAGCGCGGCGAGTTCATCGCTGTGCTTCTCGGCTTTCGCCGTCAGGTCTTCAAGGTCCACGTCTCCGTTCTCGTCGCAGTCGACCGTCACGACCTTCATGCCCGCCATACTTGCCGAGGCCGGGTTGGTGCCGTGAGCCGATTCGGGGATGAGGCAGACGGTGCGGTGGTCGTCGCCGTTGGCGCGGTGGTAAGCGCGGATGACGAGGAGGCCGGCGTATTCGCCTGAGGCGCCCGAGTTGGGTTGGAGGGAGACGCCGTCGAAGCCCGTGATCTCGGCGAGGTCGTTGGAGAGCTCTTCGATCACCACCTGATAGCCCTTCGTCTGCTCTGATGGAGCAAACGGGTGAACGTCCGTGAAGCCCGGCATCGAGATCGGCATCAGCGCCGCCGTCGGGTTGAGCTTCATGGTGCATGAGCCCAGCGGGATCATGCTCTGCGTGAGGGAGAGGTCCCGCCGCGCCAGGCGGTGAATGTAGCGGGTGAGTTCCGTTTCCGACTGGTACTCGTGGAATACCGGGTGCTCCAGGTACGAAGACTCGCGCCGGAGCGGCCCGTCGTAGCCGGACTCGAGGTCGGCGGCGACGTCTTCGGCGTAGAGCTGTTTGCCGTTCGTGGCACCGAAGACGGTGAAGAGCGCGTCGAGGTCTTCCGCCGTCACGGTCTCATCGAGGGAAACGCCGACCGACCCGTCGTCGAAGTACCGGAGGTTGATTTTGTGTGCTTCCGCGGCCTCCCGCACGGCTTCCTGCGTGATCCCGTTCAGCTCCACGCGAATCGTATCGAAGAAGTGGTCGTGCCGGATTTCGTGGCCGGTCTCCTTTAGCCCGTGGGCGAGGACCTTCGTCAGGTCGTGCACGCGGGTGGCGATGTCCTTGAGGCCCTTCGGTCCGTGGTAGACGGCGTACATCGAAGCCATGACGGCGAGCAGGACCTGCGCCGTGCAGATGTTGGACGTAGCGCGACCGCGGCGAATGTGTTGCTCGCGCGTCTGGAGCGCCATACGGAGCGCCATGTCGCCCTCGGCGTCTTTCGACACACCGATCATGCGTCCGGGCACCTGCCGCTTGTGGCGCTCCTTCGTTGCGAAGTAGGCGGCGTGCGGGCCGCCGAAGCCGAGGGGGACGCCGAAGCGCTGCGTGGAGCCGACGGCCACGTCTGCGCCGATCTCGCCGGGAGGGGTGAGCAGCGTGAGTGCGAGAAGATCGGCTGCAACCGTAACGTAGGCATCGTTCTCGTGCGCACGCTCGCAGACGTCGCGGTAGTCTTCGACCGAGCCGCCGGTGGTAGGGTACTGAAGGAGAACGCCAAAGACGTCGTCGTCAAACTCGAACGAGTGGGGGTCGCCGACCACCACGTTCACGCCGATGGGTTCGGCGCGTGCCTGCACGACGCTGATGGTCTGCGGGTGGCAGGATTCCGCGACGAAGAAGGTACGCGACTTCTGGCGTTTGGTGATGCGGTTGAGCATCATCATCGCCTCCGCTGCTGCGGTGGCCTCATCCAGAAGGGAGGCATTCGCGATCTCCAGACCGGTCAGGTCGATGACCATCGTCTGGAAGTTGAGCAGCGCTTCGAGGCGCCCCTGCGCGATCTCGGCCTGATACGGCGTGTACTGTGTGTACCAGGACGGATTTTCCAGGATGTCGCGTTGGATGACGGGCGGCGTAACCGTGCCGCTATACCCCATGCCGATGAACGACCGGTGCGGGTCGTTCTCAGCGGCGAGAGCCTGTGCACGGTCGAGCAGACCGCGTTCGGTGACAGCCGGCGGCAGGTCAAGGGGACGATCCGACCGGATGGCGGCCGGGATGGCTTCATCTACGAGCGCGTCGAGACTGTCGACGCCGAGGGTATCGAGCATCGCCGACACGTCTGCGTCGGACGGTCCGATATGCCGAGACGCAAAACGATCGGTGACGGTGAGGTCGATGGCCATGTCGAAGAACGGTTGGGGCGAAAACCGGGCGGGAGCGGGGACGCTGAAGCGTCGCTTTCAGTCCTATTTGAAAGCGGCGATGTAACGACGCCGTGCGACCGGATGTTCGCGATTTCAACCGAAAGAAACACCTCCCCGGAAGGGGTTTCACTGCGGTTACATGTAGGGAGAGGTTCAAGGTTCAGGGTTCAAGGTTCAAGGTTCAGGGTTCGAGGTTCAGGGTTCGGCGAGATTGCGCCGAGCCGAAGAACCTACGTAGCTGTCTACTTCCCCACCTTCTCACCTCCACATCTTCCGACCGTCACACGGCGGTCAGGCTGGATACCGACCCATGACGACGCTCTGGATGTAGCTTTGGAGGTGGGCGACTTCCGTCTGGGCGTCGCGGGAGACCTGGCGGACACAGTCGCCGATGGAGATGAGCCCTTTCAGTTCGGCGTCCTGGACGACGGGGAGGTGTCTGATTTTTGCCTTCGTCATCACCTGCATGCATTCCTGAACCGTGTTCAGGGGCGACACGGTGAGGACGTTGCGCGTCATTACCTCATCGACGCGGGTCGTACGCGATGTGCGGCCCTCGAGCGCGATGCGACGGAGGTAGTCGCGCTCGGTAAAGATGCCGTGCACGGGCGGCGCGCTGTCCTCGGGATGTGGATTGAGGATGAGCAGGGATCCGACGTTGTTGCTTACCATCACCTCGATCGCCCGGTAGACCGTTGCGTCGGGGCGGACCGTGACGACGTTCTTGCCCTTGGTCGAAAGGATGTCTCGGACGTATGCAGCCATGGGATCGGGAGATCGGGTGTTCGTGAAGAGCGAGAGGCGGTGCTACCGCTGGGTGGAGCGGGAGCCGGGCCAGCGGACCATCATCGGGAGGAACCAGCTGGCGCTGCTGGAGCAGCCGGCGTATCGCTGCCAGGAGCCCGGATGGGTTTTTAAGAAGGCGTCTGCGCAGCCTTCGTGGATCGTGACGGCGGCGCAGCTCTCGGGCGTGCTGTCGGTAGACGTGAGCAGGAGGAGCTGGTCGACGTTGCGAATCTCTTCGTTGCAGTGTTCGCAGGACACGCTGGTGGTGCTGGAGCGACGGGCGGATCGGGAGCGGGTCATGGTATCGGGGGTGGCAGGTGTTCGGTAACGCGAGACCGCGGGAGGTCGACGAGGCCGGGTGGCGCGCCGGGTGGCGCGTCGGGTGGCGAACCGCCGAGGGATCCGGGCGAACGAGGCGAACGCCGGGACGGGATCGTCGGGGTGGGGCAGGCCCCGACGGAATGACACCGAGAGCTTCCCGTGGTACGTTTATAATCACGGTGATCTCCCGCCTCGCCACTGAGGGGACAACTGCTTCGTTGATGTGGGGAGCACCCCCTCCGTTGTGTAGGATGCGTGAAGGGCCGGGTCAGTGTGGGTCCGATAAGGGAGGGCGGGATGGCCGGGGGGCGATGTGCTCCGGAAGCGTTGGGGTGACCGGAGAAAAGGCGCATCCTGGCGAGACCATGCGTCGAGGATGATAACTCGGGGCCACGGACGTGGCGGCTGTGTTGCGTGCCGGAAGGAAATCCGTTACGTTGCGGACCGCTTCACGGACACGGACGCCGCGTACAGGTGTCCCGTCCGGCGCATAACGTGCCTACAGATCATCGAGCAGATCATCGAGACCGAATGGACGACGGACTCATCCCCGCACTGAATGCCCGACTCGAAGAAATGGGAGAGGCAGCCGGCGGGGCGGCGAAATCTCTGCGGGCCGCCTGTCGCGCGCTGGACGAAATCGAAGCGCTGTGCGAGACGCGGGTGCCGGACGATGCCGATGACGAAGCGTTGAATCGGGTGCGGCAAGCCGCCGCACAGGCCGATGTGAGCCTGGAGGCGGTTGCGAGCGAGATCCAGCGCATCGCAGCCGCGATCGACGCCGTGGCCGGTCTCGACGAATAGGTGTCATGCCTTGGTGTCAAGGCCGATGAGCCGGCGGACCGTCGGCACCGGTCCACCCCGTCGTCCTGTCGCGCCCGGCAATCACTCGTCACGGCGGAACGCGATGTCACCGTAATAGGCAACGGCCGACCCGCCCGTATTGTCGGTGTCGGTCATGACGGCAATCCCCGTGACAGCGGGCGGCTCTTCGCCGAAGGCCCGCCGGTAGTCGTCCGCAATATTCCGCCGTTCGGATACCCAGCGGCCCAGGTCCGCCGTCCCGCTCTGGAGCGGCAGCATCATGACCCAGTCTGTGTATGCACTTGGAAAGACCTGGCCGGTGTCGACACGCGTGGCCCAGACGTAGTTCAGCGCACGCGAGGGGACGTCGTCGTAGCCGAGCGCCCTCAGTGCCGTACGCTTGATACGACCGCCGATCCCGAGGTCGTGATCGAATGTGACGTAGATCCTGGCTGCGAAATCATCCCCGTCTTTGGTTCGCGCATTCGCTGCATCCGGTAGATCCTGGACCCGCCATCGCCACTGCAGAACCGGGTACGCCGCCGGATCAATCCGTTTCTCCGTGACGAGGCCGGAGGCTCCGCCATTGCTTCGGGCCTCAAGCACGACCGTGGAGTCGGCCGGTGCCTCGACCAGGTCGTACTCGGTTTGGGTATCGATTTTCCCGAAGGTGATGCGGTCCCATTCGTCCGGGAGGACCTGTTCCCGGGCGCCCGAGGAGAAGTCCCCGACAACCAGACTGTCGGGCAGAAGGACCGTCGCACCCGTGATGGAAACCAGGAAGATGAGAACGAGGCCGCTTCCGAATGAGCGGCGAACGAGGGACGGGGATAGCCTGGTTGGACGCATGACGGTGGGGCGGTTCAAGCGGTTGGGTGACGACCATCGGTAGCGTACGGACGAATGACGGAAGCCACCAGGTCAGGACGTGCTCACCTCGTGCTCAGGCCGAGAGTCTGTAGAGATAACGACCTCTGCTCATTTCGTCTGGTCGAAGGTGGCGATACGTGCGTGTGACACGGGGCCCGCGGTGATGGGGGCGCACCGACGCGAAACGCAGCCCACCGCTGCGGGTACGGCGTACCGGCGCCCGGCACTGATGCCGTTCTGCTCCCAAACGCCGTATGAATGCGACTTGTCGTCGGGTTGACTGTTCGTCGGGCGGACTGTTCGTCGGGTCGACTGTTCGGCGTATGCTCGTGTCCCGGCCCTCACTGACGTTCCCTGCTGCTTATGCCGTCGTTTGCCGATCGCCTTCGTACCGCGCACCAGAGCCGATTCGTTGGACGAGAGGCCGAACTCTCCCAGTTCGAGAATGCCCTCGACGCCGATGTCCCGCCGTTTGCCGTGCTTTTCGTACACGGTCCGGGGGGCGTGGGAAAGACCGCGCTGACGACGGAGATGCGGTATCGCTGCGACGACCGTGACGTCCCCGTCTTTTCCATGGACGCACGAAACGTTGAACCGAGCCCGCAGGCAGTCGAAGATGCGCTCATGCAGGAGGGGCTCGACCTGTCCGACCCGGCCGCGTTGCCGGAGCATCGTGCGGTGCTGTTCGTGGACACGTTTGAGGCCTGGACGCCGCTGTACGAGTGGATTCGGACGGATCTGATTCCGCGCCTGCCCGCATCGCTCCTACTCGTGCTGTCGGGACGTACGCCCCCGCCGGCCTCGTGGCGTTCGGATCTCGGCCTGGAGCCGCTTCTGGCCGTGCGAGCCCTCCGCAACCTGCCGCGGAGGCTCGGCGCGACCTATCTGGAACGCCGGGGCGTCGACGATGCTGTGCGGGATCGCATTCTAACGTTCTCGCATGGGCACCCGCTCGCCCTTTCTCTTGCTGCCGATGCGGCCGTGCAAGGGGACGCGTCGTCGTTCGATCCGATCGAGTCGCCAGACCTGGTCGGCACGCTCGTTCGTCGCTTCCTCGAGCGCGTGCCGACGATCCGGCATCGCCGGGCGGTGGAGGCCTGCTCGCTCGTACGGGTGTGCACGGAACCGCTGCTTATGGCCCTACTGGCGTCGGTTGACGAGGGAAGCGATCATGGGTCCCTGGCACGAGACAGCAGCGGGAATCCGTTGATCGGGGCGCACGATCTGTTTTCCTGGCTGCGGGGCCTGTCCTTTATCGAGACGTCTGCCGAGGGAATTTTCCCCCATGACATCGTACGCTCTGCCGTCACGGCCGACCTGCGATGGCGCGATACCGACACGTTCGACGAACTCCAGCAACGCGCTCGCTCTTTTTACCTGGATGCCCTCGACGACGCGACCACAGCACCGACCGTGCGAGACGACGGCTCGGACGCGGCGCAGGGTATTCTGACGGACTACCTGTTTCTTTTCCGGCAGAATCCGATCGTCCGGCCCTTCTTCCAGCGGCTCCGAGATGAGTGGAACGCCGGGACGCCGCCGGTCCGGGACGGTGCCGATGCATCGGACCGAGAACCCCTCCGTGCAATGGTCACGCGCCACGAGGGCGAGGCCTCCGCGGAATGCTTCGCTTACTGGTGGGATCACGATGCGGCCGAGGTGCACGTTTTTCGGGACGGGGAGCCTGAGCCGGCCGGATTCCTGATGCAGATTGACCTCTCCGCAGTCACCGACGACGACCGTGAGGTCGACCCGGCCGTAGAGGCTGCGTGCCGGTTTCTGGAGAACGAAGCGCCGTTGCGAGAGGGGGAGACCGCCGCCCATTTCCGCTTCTGGATGGCCCGGGACGCCTATCAGGACATCTCGCCCGTTCAGAGCCTGATCTCCGCGTATCGCGTGCGGTATTATCTCTCGACGCCCGGGCTCGCGTACACCTTCATCCCCGTGGCCGAGGCGGACCGGTGGGAGCTCCTCTTCGCGTACGGCGACATGCAGCGGACTCCGGAGGCCGACTTCACCGTCGGGGACGCAGATGTCGCAACGTTCGGGCACGACTGGCGCGTGGTGCCGCCGCAGGCGTGGCTCGATCGCCTCGCAGGGCGAGACCTGTCTCCGATGATGGACGAACCGGAGGCGTCCTCTCCCCGGATGCTCGTGCTGAGTCGAACCGACTTCGATGACGCCGTGAAAGAGGCGTTCAAAGCACATGCCCGCCCGGAGGCGATGCACGGGAATCCGCTCCTCCGCTCGCGACTGATCGCAGAATCCACCGGTCTCGACGCACCGGCAGATGAGCGCATCGAGGTGCTTCGGGCGCGACTCGACGAAGCTGCGTACTCGCTCGACAGCGATCCGACGACGGCGAAGTACTACCGTGCGGTCCGGGCGACCTACTTGAACCCGCAGCCAACGCAGGAGCGAGCGGCCGAACACTTGAACCTGGCTTTTAGCACGTACCGCCGGTATCTCAAGCGGGGCATTCAGCACGTCGCGGACCTGCTGTGGCGCGACGAAATCGGGGATGGCGCGTCCCCGGACGATTAATGCCCTGCCCCACGTCGAATGTAACGAAACAGCACGTGAGCACCCGCTGAGTACGAGGTGAACACGGATTGGCCTGTTCGGCGGCGGCAGGTTTCGGCAGACTGTTCGTGCGTCTTCGATGGAAGGCGTTCGCGAACCTTCTGAACCGATTCCCCGCTCCCATGGACACGACGCACGGTACGCCGCCTGTCTCCTCCGCGCCATCGCCCGATGCTCCTGTTTCTGACTCCTCATCGTCCCCCGAATCGACGGCGCGCACGGCGTCCCGGCGCCGGTTCTTCCAGTACGTCGGAGGCGGCGTCGGCCTCGCTGCTCTGATGACGGCGACCGGGTGCGACAGCGAAGGGGCCATGACGCCGCCGGCGGAGGAACCGGTCGTGCTGGACTTCTCCAGCGATTTCGGCGTGCTCAACTACGCCTACGCCCTCGAGCAACTGGAGGCCGCGTTCTACGCGGAGGCGGCGGCCAACTTTTACGGCGACCCGTCCTCCGTTGAAGGGCGTTATTTCCAGGATCTCGCCGCCCACGAGGCGCTGCACCGCGACTTTCTGGCGGCAGCCATCCCGGAACTCGGAGGAACCGTCATCCCGGGCCTGACGGTCGACTTCAGCAGCGTCGACTTCAGCGATCGCGGCGCCGTGCTGGGGGTGGCGAAAACGCTCGAGGACACCGGGGTCTCCGCCTACAACGGGGCGGGCATCTATCTCCAGAACCCGGACCTGCTCACAATCGCGGGGAAGATCGTCTCCGTCGAAGCTCGGCATGCCGCCTCGGTCCGGTCGATCCTGAACCCGGGATCCGCGGACTTCGCCGGGGATGACGTCGTCGATCCGATGACGGGTCTGGACGTCGCGGTGCCGCCGGCCGAGGTGCTCTCCGCCGTTGCCGGCACCGGGTTCGTGACGACGGAGATTGTCGTCGAGAACGCCTGACGAACCGCCCCTTCTTTTCGCTCGACCCGAATCTGGACCTTTCTTGCTATGAAGATTCTCGATTTCCTTTCTACGACCGATGCGTCGTCCGACGACGTAAATCGGCGATCCGCACTGCGGAAAATCGGTCGCGCGGGGACAGCCCTTGCTGCGGCCGCGGTGCCCTTCGGGCTGGCCAGTCGGCCCACACCGGTGCGTGCGCAGTCGACGCCCGGGCCGGTGGATATTTTAAACTACGCGCTTACGCTCGAATACCTCGAGGCGTCGTTCTACCGCCAGGGGCTGGACGCATCCGTCACCGGCGGGGCGGACCTCATCCAGGGCGATGCCCGCACCGTGTTCGGGAAAATCGCGGACCACGAGGACGCACACGTGACGCTGCTGTCCGACACGATCGACGACCTCGGCGGAACGCCGGTATCGTTCATGGACGACGATTTTGACTTTACCGCAGACGGCGCGTTCGACCCGTTCAACGACTACACCACGTTTCTCCTCCTGTCGCAGGCGTTCGAGGACACCGGCGTCCGAGCCTACAAGGGACAGGCAGGATTTCTCGCCGGGAACGACTTGCTGACGCCTGCGCTCCAGATTCATTCGGTCGAGGCGCGCCACGCCGCAGAGGTGCGCCGGCTCCGCTCGGAGGCAGGGGCTTCCCTGAAACCGTGGATTACGGGCACGCAGACCGGTGGCGCCCCCGAGGCAGTCTACGCCGGGGAAGACAATCTTGTCCAGGGCGGCGTCGATCAGACCACGCTCGGATCGTACACCGTGGCGGAAGCGACGGAAGCCTACGATGAGCCGCTCACCATGGATGAGGTCGCGGGGCCCGACGGGATCGCGACGCCCTTTTTTGCTGGCTAACGGACCGACCCGCCGGGTACAACGGGGTCTTCGGTACCACCGCACGGAGACCTCCCCCTGCGACGTACATACCGCCTCGGTTTCGACACATACCTCACTTCTCCCGGCTTCGCATCTCCTCACCGTTCGCCGGAGGCGCGAACGCTGCGAGTCGGGACGGGACCGTCTTGTCGTCGCGGTCCCGACCGAGAGCACCTGGCCCTTCGGGGTCGGGTGCTCTCGCTGTGTGGGCCGGTTGAACGCGAACACATGTTCTCCGCCCTGGTGCGGGGTTGGCGCCTGGCGGTTGACGAATCAGGAGGGATTGTCCGCCCGTACGATTGAATCCGGATCAAGACGGGCGATCCTCCCCGGCCTGATTACGCCGGGTCATCCACGCCGGGTCATTGTTGGTGGGGGCCAAGAACATATCGCGGTGGTGGCGACACGGGGCGCCACGGGTCAGGCGGAGATGGCCGCTCCAGACCGTATACTATACCCGCTTTCGAATGGATCAACGACTGTTCTACGCTTATGCCTCGACTTCTGCTTTTCAGCGACGTTCACAGCGACCAGCAGGCCTGCCGGCGCCTGGTCCGGCAGGCGAAAGAGGTTGACCTCGTCATCGGTGCGGGCGACTTCTGCA
>NZ_DAXETW010000101.1:0-41560 GCF_051155795.1 Longibacter sp. | reverse complement strand
TCGCCGTCCGGGCGAATGTGGGTGATGATGAAAAAGCGATCGTGCTCGCGAATGAGCGGGAGAATTTCGTTGACCATGCGTCGCCTCCGACACACAAATGAATGGATTGGCAAAGGGGGCGTCCGAAGACACCGCACCATCGTCTGCACGGAGAACCCCGGCAGTGATAGCTTTTTCGTTACGCACCACCTTTGCAGTGGGTTCGCCGCCCTCAACGGACCCCACCGGGTTCAAGGAAACTTGTCCGGGAAAAGAAGTGCGTTCAAGGTTCAACGTTCAATGTTCAGGGAATATGCCTCTGGGTCATAGGTAACACATCACCTCGGCAACATGGCCGACACGCGAAACCGCTTTTGCTCTCCTCCCTGACGGCTTGCGAGCGCCCTGCCGTAAGGGTCCACCGAATCAACGACCCCACGAATCAACGTAAATCCCCAACCCTCACCCCCCATCAAGCCACTCTGCCTCCGCGATGCACTGTCGGATGAGGTCGGGCTGTTCGTTTCCTGGCGAGCCGGGCGTGGAGTAGGTGCCGAGTACCTTGTCCGGCGTCGGCGCCGCCGCGCCGGTCGCATCAACGGCAGCACGGCGGTAGGCGGACCGGAACGGGACCCCGTCCATCACCTGCTCCAGGGCGCGGGACGTGGCGAGCAGGTCGGCCGTGCAGGCGCTCTCGGCCCGCTCCCGAACGAATCGTAAGTCGGAGACGACCGCCGTCACGGCCGACAGCACGTCCTGCGTCCGTTGCAGGCTTTGCATCACCGCACCCTTCGTGCGCTGCAGGTCCCGGTGGTAGCCTCCTGGTAGGTTTGCGGGTTGTACCAAAAGACGCTGCAGTTCACCGACGAGGTCGGCGTACGCAGCCCGGGACAGCTCCAGTACATCCGGGTTCTTTTTCTGCGGCATAATGCTCGAGCCGGTACAGTGCGCCTCCGGCAGGTCCACGAAGCCGAACTCAGACGTCGCGTACAGGACCAGGTCAGAGGCCATCCGATTGACGGTGCTGACGGCCTGCGTAAGCGCATGGACCACGGCGATCTCGTGCTTGCCTCGGCTCAACTGGACGGCGGTCGCGTGCGTCTGCACATCCCGAAATCCGAGCCGATCGGCGACGGCCTCCCGCGGCACGTCCAGGTGCGGCACACCGTATCCCGCTGCGCTGCCGAGAGGCGACACGTTCACCCGCTCGCGGGCCTGTCGCAATCCATTCAGGTCGTCGACCAGCGCCTCCGCGTAGCCGAGTGCCCATAACGCCACGGTCGAGGGCATCGCCCGCTGCAGGTGGGTGTACCCGGGCAGGAGAACGCGGGGATGCCGATCGGCGACCCCACACAGAGCCTCGCAAAGGGCAGCGACCCGCTGCCCCGTGTCCAGCAGAGCATCCTGAAGATAGAGGCGGAGGGCCGCCAGCACCTGGTCGTTGCGCGATCGCCCCGCATGGATTTTCTTTCCGATGTCGCCGAGGCGGCGCGTCAGGGTATTCTCAATCACCGTGTGACTGTCCTCATCGGCCGGCGTAATCGTAAGGTCACCCCGAGCAAACGCTGCGAGCACGTAATCCAGGCCATTCATCACGTCGTCGTACTCGCCATCGGTCAGAATGCCGATCTTCTGGAGCCCCCATGCGTGAGCGCGCGTCGCCCGAACGTCGTATGGCAACAGGCGTCGATCCCAGAGGTGGTCATCGCCGACGGTGAAGCGCAGGACCCAGTCGTCCGTTGCCGGGGCATCATCTATCGTTTTCGTCCAGAGATTCGACATGGTCAGTCGATCGGGAAGGAGGCACCAGTGAAGTCGTTCGTCCCGGAGCGTTTATTCTCCGGTCGCAAAGTAGGTCTGCGCGAGGTCGGTGTAGACCTGCTGCGCCGCGTGGACCTGAGACGCGCGGATACGTTCTTCCGCGGTATGAGACCGCCGGCTCTCACCCGGCCCGAGCTTGACCGCCGGGCGGTCGTGCATGAAAATCCAGTCGGACGCAGTGGGCGAGCCCGTGGGCATCAGCGCCTTACCATGCACGTTCGAGCAGGCAGCGAGAGCCGCCGCCCGGATGGCGGATCCGTCCGGCGTAGCGCAGGGCACGAAGCGATTGCTGTAAACCTCGACCTCGACGCCTGCGAGCGGCGCGAGTACCTCCCGGACGTGCGCGATGATCTCCTCATGGGTGTACGCCGGCGTCGTCCGGATGTCGACCGCAAAGACGCAGTGATCGGGGACCGCATTGCGCGCGGTCCCGCCTTCGATCGTCGTCACCGTGACCGTCGGCGCCCCGAGGAACGGATCGGTGCGATCCAGAGTGAGTCGCTCGATCGCCTGGATTGCCGCGGACGCGCGGGAAATGGCGTTCACGCCAGACTTCGGCCGTCCTGCATGCGCCGCTGTGCCGTGTGCATGGATCTTTAGAATGAGCAGTCCCTTTTGCGCCACGCATGGGACGAGACCCGTCGGCTCTCCAATCACGACGGCGGACGGCTCGGGAAGCTTCGGGCGAATGCTCTCGAGCCCATTGTAGGCGCCTCCGCCCTCCTCGCACGCCGTCAGGGCGACCATCAGACGCCTCCCTGCAGGAATGGCGCCCGACTCCGACATCTGCAGGAATGCTGACACCATGGCCGCACCGCTTGCTTTGGCATCCACGCTGCCCCGTCCGTAGATCCAGCCGTCCTTCATGACGGGATCGAACGCGTCGTAAGGGTGGCCGGCCGAAGGAGGGACCACGTCGAGGTGCGAATTCCAAAGCAGCGTGTTCTCCCCGCTGCCGGCAGACAACACAACGTTATCGTCGTGCCGCCAGACATCGACGCCGGCCGCGCGTGCCTTTCCTTCGATATAATCCGCCGCGGGCCCCTCCTCCCCCGTAAGCGACGGAATGGCAATCAGGGAGCGGAGGAGCGAAACGGGGTCGGTCCGCGTGGCGGACGCTGCAGAAAGAACGGGAGATGGCATGATGGCGGTGACGTTACGGTCGATAACTATTGATCAACATGAATCCATGCAAAGGTACGGCGTGCTGCCTATCGGGTGACGCGTGTGGCGGACGATCGATTGAGGAGGTCATTCGCGGCACAGATGAATGCTTCTCCGACACCGTCGTCCAGCGCCGCGAGCGCGGTTTCCACCTTGACACGCATCCCGCCCTCGATCCAGCCGTCCTCGATCCCCTCCGCGACCGTCTCCCGGTCACACGTGTCGAGTCGCGTCCGCGCCGAGCCGGCCTCACGACGCACGCCCCCGGTTGCCGTGACGAGTAGAAGGTGCGACGCCCCGAGGGCGACGGCGACATTCTGGGCGACTGTGTCGGCGTTCACGTTGTAAACCTGCCCGTCGTCGTCAATGCCGAGCGGGGCAATGATCGGCACCCGTTCGGTAGACAGGAGGTGGAGCACCACATCGGGCTGCACGCCCGTCACATCGCCGACCCATCCGAAATCCACCGTTTCGCCGTCCACCGTCCATGCCGGCCGCTTCCGCACCTGAAGGAGTGCGTCATCGGCCCCGGACAGGCCGACGCCCCGCATCCCGTGACGCCGAGCCGCGGCGACCAGCTGCGTATTGATTTTTCCGCAGAGGGCCCACTGGACGATGTCGAGGTCGAGGTCCGTCGTCACGCGGCGCCCCTGGACGACCCGGGGCGTGTGTCCGAGGCGTTCGGCCAGCTCCGTGGCCTGTTGACCGCCCCCGTGAACCAGGACCACCGGACCCTCCGAGGCGAGGTTCGCGACGGACTGCCAGAAGGCGCGCATGTCATCGGCCCGGCCGAGCAACGTGCCGCTCACTTTCACGACGGTGATTCCGTCAGGCGGAGGGGCCGCAACAGATTGATTGTTGGATACGGTCATGATGTCCTTTCACCATAAAATGAGGAGCACCGCGGGTCTGTGGGATCACGGGTACTTCAGCAGTCAAACACGTACTCCAGGAGGGCCTGCTGCGCATGCAGCCGGTATTCGGCCTGATCGAGGTGCATCGCCTGCGGACCGTCGAGCACTGCGTCGTCGACTACAACGTTTCGACGGACCGGCAGGCAGTGCATGAACCGACCGTTCCGGGTTGTCGACATCTGCTGCCGGGTCACGCGCCAGTCCGTTAGGGAGCCGCGTATTGCCTTCTCGCGCTCGGGAGCAGTGTACCGCATCGGCCCCCCCCAGGCCTTCGCGTACACGATGTCCGACCCGTCGATGGCCGCGTCCATGTCGGTGCTGGTCGACACGCTTCCGCCGTGGGCGCTGGCGATCTCGCCGGCCTCTTTCATGACGTCCGCCTCCAGCGCGTGGGAGGCCGGTCGGGCCACGGTCACATGCATTCCCGATCGCGCCGCCGCCAGGAGCGCGGAGTTGGGAACGGCCATGGGCAGGGCGCGGGGATGGTGCGTCCATGTCAGGACGAACCGCTTGCCGGCCGTCTCCCCGTCGAAGTGGTCCGAGAGAACCGCCGCGTCGGCCAGGGCCTGACACGGGTGGTGCCGGGCCGACTCCAGGTTAACGACCGGCACCGTTGCCGACGCAGCGATTTCGTTGATCATCGCATCAGCCGCATCCCGTTCGCGGTCCGTGCCGGAGGCGAACACGCGAACCCCGAGGGCGTCCACGTACCGGGACAGCACGCCGAAGGCATCCCGGACGTGCTCCGCCTCGGCGCCGTCCATGACCACACCGTCGCCGAAGGCAAGCGCCCAGGCATCCTGCCCGGGGCTGAGCGTCGTGACGTGGGCGCCGAGGCGCTGCGCGGCAAGCTCCATCGACGTTCGGGTCCGGAGCGACGGATTCAGAAACACGAGGCCGAGGCTCTTCCCCGTGGCGATCGGCTTGCTCGCCATCCCCGCCTTTTTATAGATGACGGCAGAATCGATGACGTGGCGCCACGTCGCGTCGTCGAGATCCGAGATGCGGAGAACGTGTCGCGGGCTCGGCGTCCCGTTCAGAGAATGGATCGTCGCCGATTCGTCGCGGGACGTAACAGTTGAAGCGGCAGATGCAGCACCGGGAAGGGTCATCGGTTCGTTCGGTTGAAGAAAAAACAGGAGCGTAGATAGAGGCTGGCGACGTGCATCAGCCCACGCCGGCCGTCTGGACGGCGTCGAGGGATGCCTCGAGTGCCAGCGCGAAGCTATCGATCTCCGCATCGGTGGTCGTCAGCGGCGGCATCAGGCGCATGACGTGTGGGTCGGCCGATCCACCGACGAGCACGCCTCGTTCGCGGAGCGCGTCGATCACCGGTGCGACGGGCCGATCCAGCGCGAGTCCGATCAGACACCCTTTGCCCCGGACCTCGGCAACCAGCGGGTTGACATGGTCGGCGAGGTGCGAATGGATCGCCTCCGCACGCGCCATCAACTGCTGATCGACGATCTGGTCGACCGTTGCTTTCACCGCTGCCATAGCGAGCATCCCCCCGCCGAACGTGGAGCCCTGGTCGCCGGACTCGACGGTCGCGGCGATGTCGTCATGAACAAGGACGGCGCTCACGGGCACGCCGGCGCCGAGGCTCTTTGCCATTGTGATCAGGTCCGGCGTGACGCCGTAGTGCTCGCTCATGGAGAACGTCCCGGTGCGCCCGACCCCGGTCTGCACCTCGTCTAAGATGAGAACGGTGCCATGTGTCGTGCAGAGATCACGCAACTGCCGGAGGTAGTCGACCGGTGCCATCCGCATGCCGGCGATGCTCTGAATCGCTTCGAGGATCACAGCCGCGACGTCACCCGAAGCAAGCAGATCGGCTACCTTCGTCAGGTCTCCGTGCGGGGCAAAGTGCGTCTGCGGCAACACGTCGAGGTACGGCTGCCGGTAGGCCGGTTTGTGCGTCGTGGCAAGCGCGCCCAGTGTCCGACCGTGAAAGCCACCGCTGAGAGCGACGACCTCCGAGCGACCGGTGTACGTGCGGGCGAGCTTGAGGGCGGTCTCATTCGCCTCCGAGCCCGAGTTCGCGAAGAACACGTTCCCGAGCGCGTCCGGGGCGAGGTTGACGACGGCCTGCGCGGCTGCCGCTCGAACGGGACTGTGCGCAACGTTCGAGTAGAACATCAACTCCCCGGCCTGACGCTGAACGGCGCGGACGACCTTCGGCGGGCAGTGACCGAGAATACACACGCAGTGGCCGCCGTAGAAGTCGAGATACGCGGCGCCGTCAGCGTCGTACACGTATCGCCCCTCGCCGCGGACAAGCGCCATCGGCATTTTGTTGTAGGTCGGAATCTCGAGGGCGTGCTCCAGTGCGATGGTTTCGTCGGTAGTCATCATGGGAGGTCGGAGTCGAAAGCGAGGAAGACGGGCACCAGCGAACGAGGTCAGGCGATCACCGCGGGGGACCGGCGGGAGGACGCGAGCAGGCCGGTGGTGTCGGGCAGCCCGAGCAGGAGGTTCAGGTTCTGCACGGCCTGGCTCGCCGCTCCCTTCATGAGATTGTCGAGCGCAAACCCGATCACGACGCGGCGCCCCGACACGTGCCAGCCGAGATCGACGAACGGGGTGTCGACCACCGGTCGGAGCTCCGGCAATGCACCGGGCGACAGCCGGACGAACGCAGATGTCTCGTAGGACGCAGTGAACCACTCCGTCAGATCTTCTTCCTTCAGACCGTTGGGCCACGTCATCTGCACCGTTCCCCAGATGCCCCGTGTCCACGGCCCGCTGACCGGCACGAACGAAAGGTCGATGTGCGTGCCGACGGTCTGCTGGACCTCGGCGGTGTGCCGATGCGAGAGCACCTGGTAGGCCCGAACATTGCCATCCCGGTCCGGAAAGTGCGTCGCGGCGGACGGGGAGGCGCCGGACCCGGACGCGCCGGTGCAAGCGGTAATGTGCGCCGACAACGGCACCTGCTGTGCGGCGACGGGCGCGAGGGCGAGAGACAGGCCCGTAGCGTAGCATCCGGGATTGGCGATCAGGCGCGCGTCCGGCGGGTACGGCGCGGAAAGCTCCGGCAGACCGTAGAGGGCGTCCGACAACACGTCCTGCGCAGAGTGGGATGCTCCGTACCAGTCCGCATACGTATCCGCATCGGACAGCCGAAAGTCTGCGCTCAGATCGACGATCGGCCCGGTGAAGCCCTGACGGCGAAGGGCCGGCACGACAATCATGCCGCGGCCGTGTTCAGCGGCCACAACGACGGCATCGATACCGGACAGGTCCAGATCGTCGGGCGCGATGAAATCAAGGCTCACCTGCGAGCGAAGTGCCGGGTGCGCTGCAGAGAGCGGCTCGCCGGCATACGTCCGGCTCGTTACCGCTTCGAGGGATACGTGCGGATGCCGGTGAAGAAGCTTGACGAGTTCGCCGCCGACGTAGCCGGCACCGTGAAGGAGTGCAATGGAGGACATCATGAATCGAGCGGGCGGGGAGAAAAAGAAACGGGGAGCGGGATGGGTCGTCACGCGGCACTGCCGGCCACCTCGGGCGCAGCATTCGGAGTGACCGACCCGGGCGACGGAACGGAGCCGGCCGCGTCTTCGCCGTGCACGGCCGCCTTTACGATGGCCGTCAGATGTTGTGACTGCTGCAGGGCATTCACCGCCGGGATACCAAGCTGTGTCCGGATGTATCGGCGGCCCACGGCGTTGTCCGTCACCGGTCCCGTGATCGCGGTGATGGCGGCGCGGTATCGTTCGAAAAAGACGCGCTCCGCCGCCCACGCGCCGGCGAGGTCGGTTGCTGCCACGACATGAGCCTGCGTTAGCTGCTGGAGCTCCCGGTCGACGAGCAGGTCGTCCACACCGTAGTAGCCGATGAACCCGTCCCCGAGCTCGAGCACGATGACGTCCGGTGCGGACGCGTTCAGATGGTCAATGATGCCTTTCGCGACGGGCGCCATGTCTCCCTGCGTGGAGCACACCACGCCGGCGTCGGTGAACGTGGACACGGCCCGGGCACCGTGCGACATCATTTTTCGCACATCGCGCTTGAGGGACGCACCGGTCAGCTTGGCTGCCGCCACATCGTATCCGGCGTCGGCGAGCCCCTTTACGAGCCCACAGGCAGCCATGGTTTTGCCGGTGTTCATCGCGGTTCCGCTCACCATGACCAGCGGCGCAGATGTCGACAGCGTGTCCTGCGGCTCGATCGCGCCGTCCTGTATCCGGGCGTGAACCGGCCGACCGTTCCGCTCGACCACGACGGAGCCAAGCACCTCGACCCGAAGCGCAGGGCCGAGATCGGGCAACGCCGACGCGCACCGCCCGATGATCCCGCCGAGGTTGAGCACGTGAAGCGTGTCCCCAACCTGAACCTGGCGCGGAACGGTGCCGCTATACCCCTTCAAGGCCTGCCGTTCCCCGAGGACGCCGACGATGACGTCGCCCTCCCGGATGGTCTGGAAGGTCCCGTCGAGGCATTCGATCTCGTTGTAGTGCGGCTTTTCCTCCAGGGCCCGCACGGCAACGGCGTAGCCTGCCTGCGCGACGATGTAGGACGACACCGCCACGTCCGGCGACAGACCACATCGGGCGGTCGTGGACGCGATCAGGTTGGCATGCACGGAGGTCGTGGACGTGTGCGCGGTACCGTTCATGGAATGGAGAGGCATGGCAGGGGCGGTGGTTCGACGGGCGGGACGGCGACGAGGCATCAAACGGACTCACGACTTACCCGGAGATCGGGGTCACGGAGGGACCGGAGATGGATGAGCGGTGCGTCGATGCGGGAGCGGCGCCCGTACTGGACTCTGCAGCGAGAAGTGACGGGATCCCGACGAGACGCGTGAAGCCTTCGGCGTCTCGCCCATTCCAGAGCGCATTTTCCTCCCCGTAGGTGGCAAGGTCGGCGTTGAACAGGGAGTTCGGGCTGTCGGCGCCGAGGACGGAGACGCCGCCCTTGTAAAGCTCGACGGTGACGGATCCGCTGACGGCGGACTGTGATGAGAGGAGATGCGCTTCAACGTCCCGCATCACCGGGTCGAAGTACTGCCCCTCGTGGAGAAGCATCCCGTAGAACTGGGCGGTTTCGTCTTTTTTGACCTGCTGCCACTTCGTGAGCACCAGTTTCTCAAGCTCCCGGTGCGCGGTCAGCAGGATCTCGGGTGCCGGGGCTTCGAATCCCACCCGCCCCTTGATGCCGAGGATCGTGTCACCGACGTGAATGTCACGCCCGATGCCATGGGCGCCACCGACGTCATTCAGCTGCTGGACGAGCACGACGCCGTCCATCCCCTGCCCGTCGAGGGCAACAGGCAGGCCCTCCTCGAACGTGAACTCCAGTTCAACCGCTTCGTCCGGTGCCTCTTTCGGGGAAACGGTATCCGGGTAGGCGTCCTCCGGCAGGGGCGTCTGGGTCGTGAGCGTTTCCTCCCCGCCGATGGTCGTCCCCCACAGGCCACGGTTGATCGAGTAGGCCGTCGTTTCTGAGGGAACGTCGAAGCCCCGCTCCAACAGGTAATCGGTGGATGCCGCACGGGTGAGCCCGAGCGAACGGATCGGTGCAACGACGTCGATCTCGTGACCGAGCATCGACCGGCTCAGAACCTGGATCGCGACGTCAAAACGAACCTGGTCGTTGCCCGCGCCCGTGGAGCCATGGGCAATCGCCGTACTCCCGTGCTCAGCCGCCGCCTGCACCATGGCCCGCGCCTGCACGATACGCTCCGGACCGACGCAGAGCGGGTAGACGCCGCCCCGCCGGATATTCCCGCGGATGAGATATGACAGGTGGTCGTCGTACAGGTCCTTCTTGCCGTCGACCAGCGTGTGACTGGCCGCCCCGAGATCGGCTGCCCGTTCGGCAATCGCCTCCGCATCTCCCGGGCGCAGTCCGCCCGTATCCACGGTGACGGTGTGAACGGGAATGTCGTACGTTTCCCGGAGGTAGGGGACGCAGAAGGACGTGTCAAGTCCTCCGCTGAACGCGAGAATGATAGACATGGGTGCGAGCGGTCGTGTGGCGAGCGGCGATTGCAATCCTTTCGGCGAAAACCTACAGGAGCCACACAAACGCAAAATGGCGTCGGCTCCTGTCGGAACCAACGCCTGTTTCGAAGAGGGAAGGGCCTTCCCCGGTCTGATTACGTCTTGATGACGTTAAGCCATGGTGCCCTCTGCGTCGATTCCGTCCATACGGGTGCGAGTACGTCGCTCGCGTCGAGCGCGTCGTCGGGCACGGGTGGTATGGACGGTCTGGGTCGTCATGGTGCTTCTAACGGTACGGAGAAGGCGGGCGGTTTGTCAAGTGCGGGCCTGATAAAACCGCCGAATTCGCTGTTTCGGCCGCGCAAGACCGCCGAAAGGACATTTTCTTCACTTAATCTATGCGAAGCTTCGTGGCGATCCATTGCCCGGTCATGCGAATGGAGTGGCTATCTTCCGGAACGCCCTCGCGCGATCCTTCCATCGTCAGATCGAGATTCCCGCCGATCTCACCCTCCCCGGTGTACGTCACACTGACGGTCCCGTCCCGGGCTTCAAATGCGGCATTGGGGGTTTCGATAAAAGCCATCGTGCCCGGCGCTCCTCCGGGACGTTCCACCTGCATCAACTCCCATTCGACGACCTGAAACGTCGTACGTTCGATTGGGCTGTGCTCGACGTCGATGGAAATACCGCTCGTGGAGTCGATCACGAGTTCAAAGCCGGCGAGTTGACCGTCGACGAGTCGGTAGCGCGCCTCTCCCGTATACGAGGCCTCCATCGCTCCTTCCACGCTCACGTCGAACCGTCCGACATCGACATTCGGCGGTGCGTCGCCCTCCTCCGAACATCCGGTGCCGGTGATTGACAGGAGGACGAGCGCGAGGCTCAAGTGCAAGAAGGAGAGACGGGCAGGCATCGGCGGCGCGAAACCGGCGGCGAAGGTGGCGGCGTTCTTTTATCACGAACCGACGCAGATGTCGATCCCTCCGCAGGCGGCGTTCGCGATTGCTTCTCCGGCAGCCGGAAGGTGCCGGCGCGTCAGGCAGTGACCTCTTTCAGTTGCTCTCGGATCTTCTGGTCGACCTCCTCCACCTCGAGGGGGATGTCGTCGTCGATGGGTACGATGTCCAATATGAGACGCGCCGAACGGCTGTAGGTGAAGTAGTTGTAGCCCCAGTTTACGAAGGCGCTCAACCGGTTTCGGAAGCCGACGATTTTCGCAATGTGGATAAAGACCCAGAGCACCCACGCGAAGAACCCCTTGAAGGCAATGCCTCCCGGCAGCTCGGCCACGGCGGCGTTGCGGCCAATCGTTGCCATCTGCCCGAGGTCCGTGTAGGAGAATCGGCCCGTCTCTCGCTCCCGCATGCGGTTCAGGATCTGCTTGGCCGCGTGCCGACCCGACTGCATGGCAACCTGCGCCAGTTGCGGGTGAAAGCCGTCGCCGTTTTCAACCCGCATCGCCGCCATGTCGCCCACGGCAAACACATTGGCGTGGTCGGCCACGCTCAGATCGTCGTTGACGACGAGCCGTCCGTCCCGGGCCTGCTCGGAATGTACGTAGTTTGCGACCGGACTTGCCTGTACACCGGCGGCCCAGATCAGCGTCTGCGTCGGGATCCGGGTGCCGTCTTTTAGCATCACGTCGCGCTCGCTGACGCGATCCACGACCGTGCCGGTCTGAACCTCGACCCCCCGCCGCTCGAGTACGTTCCGTGTGTACTTCTGAAGGGACGACCGATACGGCGGAAGCAGGTCTTCCTGCATTTCCAGAAGGATGCATCGGCCTACCTTACGCGTGTCGAACGCCTGGAAGTCCTCGTTCAGCGTATCGAACAGCTCCACGAGCGCTCCCGCCATCTCCACGCCGGTCGGGCCTCCACCGACGATCACGAAGTTGAGCGCGCCCATCTCGGCCCCGCCCGGGTTGCGGTCGTATCGCTCGAATTGCCGGAGGACGTGATTCCGAAGATTCACCGCATCCGGGACGTTCTTCAGCGGAAAGCCGTGCTCCTTGACGCCGGGAATACCGAAGTCGTTGCTGACAGCACCCGCGGCCATCACAAGGTAGTCATACGGGATCGGATCGGAGCCGCGCACTTCGACGCGTTGCGCATCCGTGTCGATACCCGAAACCGTGCCAAGCCGGAAGGTGACGTTCTCGCTGTCCTGAAAGATGTGTCGGACATTGTGAGCGATGTCGTCCGGCTCCAGTCCAGCCATCGCCACCTCATAGAGCAGCGGCTGAAACTTGTGGTAGTTGTTGCGATCAACCAGCGTCACGTCGCACTCCGTATCCGTCAGTTCTTTCGCGACGTCAAGGCCGGCGAACCCCGCCCCGATGACGACGACGTGCGGACGACCCGTCTCGCGAGTGTTCGGGCTCGTGTCGGACCGCAATCGGCCGTGGCGGGCCGGACGATCACCGTTGCTGGACTGGGTCATATCGGTAGTGCAAGTTCAGGAAATCGAGCATGGCAAACGAGCCGCAGTGGCATACACCACGACATCATCCAATGCAACCGCTGGCTGGGACAATTACCTCACCGCAAAGTGCACGGAATCGTAATGTTCGCCCGTCCGCGGCCGGCGATGCGTCATCTTCACATCTAACCCGCCGGAGACAAGACCTCCCTTGCTTGTACTGGCCGCTTTGGCTGCCGCGCTCCACTGTCCTCCTTTTGTGACGAGGCGCCCGTCGCCTTTCTACCGACACGATTTCTTCGTAGGTTTTTGCCGTTTCGGAATCATATCGACCCGACCCCGCGGCGCATGTCCAACTGGTGGAAGCACGGCATCGTATATCAGGTTTATCCGCGCAGCTTCCAGGATGCAGACGGGGACGGCGTCGGCGACCTGGCCGGTATCACCGATCGCCTCCCGTACCTCGCCGACCTCGGCGTGGATGCCGTGTGGATCTCTCCGATCTATCCGTCCCCGATGGCGGATTTCGGCTACGACGTGGCCGACTACACCGGCGTCCACGAGCTATTCGGCACGATGGACGACGCGGATCACCTGATCGAGTCGGCCCACGATCTGGGACTGAAGGTCATCCTGGATTATGTGGTCAATCACAGCTCGCATCAGCATCCGTGGTTCAAGGAGTCGAGAAGCTCGCGCGACAGCCCGAAGCGCGACTGGTATTTCTGGAAAGACCCCGGCGCGGACGGTGGCCCTCCGACCAACTGGGTCAGCCGCTTCGGAGGGGGCTCGGCGTGGGAGTTCGACGAGCAGACCGGACAGTACTACCTGCACACGTACCTGGCCGAGCAACCCGACCTGAACTGGGGCAATGCGGACCTGCGCCGCGCCATGCTGGACGTGCTCCGCTTCTGGATGGATCGCGGGGTCGACGGTTTCCGGGTGGACGTCGCCTACCGGGCGATGGTGGCCCCTCAGTGGCGCGATAATCCGCCGAACCCAGACTGGAAGGAGGGGATGGACCCGTACCGCAAACTCCAGGAAACGTATACGAAGAACCTGCCGGACGCGCACGTCGTCGGGCGGATGCTCCGCGACGTCGTGGATGAATACGACGACCGCGTTTTGATCGGTGAGGTGACCTTGCCCGTCGACCGGCTGATGGCCTTTTACGGGAAAAACGCCGACGAATACCACTTGCCCTTCAACTTCAACCTCATCCATTCAGACTGGACCGCGGAAAGCGTTCGCGCGCACGTCGACGCCTACGAACACCACGTGCCAACCACCGGCTGGCCGAACTACGTCCTCGGCAATCACGACCAGCACCGCTTCGCCTCACGCGTCGGACCGGCGCAGGCCCGCGTCGGACACATGCTTCTGCTCACCCTCCGGGGCACGCCGACGATCTACTACGGCGATGAACTCGGGATGCCGGATGGCCGCATCCCACCGGAGATGGTGCAGGACCCGTGGGAGCTCAAAACGCCTGGACTCGGCCTCGGGCGCGATCCGGCCCGCACTCCGATGCAGTGGTCGACGGCAACGCACGCCGGCTTCTGCCCACCCGACGCCGAGCCGTGGCTGCCCGTCGGTCCGGGTGCCGACGTGATCAACGTCGAAGTTCAGCAGCAAGAGACGTCGTCGATGCTTTCGCTGACGAAACGCCTGATCGCACTTCGACGAGAGAATCCCGCGCTTCACGCCGGTTCCTACCGATCCTTCGACACTCCAGAGGGTGTTTTTGCGTACGCCCGGCAATCGCCCGAGGACGCCACGGACCGCTTTCTTATCACGCTGAATTTCACGGCCGAGACGCAAACCTGGACGCTCCCGGACGGGCTGTACGGCACCGTTGAGGCAAGTGCTCGCTACGGCCGCCGCGACGATACGGTACAGGGCATTCTGGCGCTCCGTCCGAACGACGGCCTGCTGATCCGGATCGAACACTCGCCGTAACGCGCACCCTCGCCGTTCCTCTCTCCCGTGCCCGCCTGCACATGTACGCCGTTGTTGCCATTCCCCTCAACCGACCCGACGTTCGGGACTTCCTGAGCGCCGTGACGGAACGGACGGAGCCACAGGGTGCCCGCGTCGAAATCATCGGACAGCGGCCCACCCCGGAGGCCGTCGGAGCCTGGTGCCAGACCCTGGACGCCATCCCGCCGGGCGTCGACACTAACGACGTCGTTCAGCACCTCCTCGCGATCGACACGCCGCACGCCCACCTTCAACGCGTTGCCACGGATCGTCTCATCCCCGTACAGTTTCTGACGGACCCCGGCTTTCTAACCCGAACCATGGGCGGATGGGCACCCATCTACTTCGCCGTGATTGGGGTTGACGGGCCCGAGGCCGTCGGACGTGAAAGCGACGACGTGTTGCTCCGCCACGCGGAAACCCTCAGAATCTACGGCGACCGGATCGACACCCACGGTGCCGACCCGGAGCAGGTCGCCGAGCACCTGGAGAAGGAAATGGACGCGCCGGTGGACGAGGTGGTTCGCGGGATCGTGCGTCTCCAACGGCTGGACGAAGAAACCGACGGCGCCCCGGAGCAGCAGGTCCCCCTGCTCGTCGCAGCCATCGACGGGAGCCAGGCGCTGCAGACGTCCACCGGTCGCCCCGTCCCAACTCCGATCCTGTGCGATGCGCTGCTAGACCGGCTCGTTCGGTTCGAGCGCACACGACGCATTGCCGATGCTCGAGGGGACGCCGACGCCGTCGCCCGTCACGCCTTTCATCAGCGCACATGGGCCGAAGACCTCAACGTTCAGCTCATCCTGAAAGGGGAATACATCGCCGGACGACATCGACGCAGCACCATCTGCCTTGCCCCTTCTCTGGGCCTCGTGATCAAGCAGCCCGGCCCCGAACCCTTCCATGACATCGAACTCAGCGCCCGGTCGTACGACGGGAATACGGAGAACTGGCCGGTGCTCGAGAACAACGGTGCCGTCGTAACGTCACGCGGCCGCGTTCGCATCGTACTCGAAGAAAACGTCGTACCTCCCCTCCACGCCGCCTTCGAGCACGGCGTTAGCTTCTCCCCCCTGCTCGGCCTCATCATAGAGGACCACGTGCCGGGACCCACGCTGCAGTCCTTTGTCGCGGACGACCCGCGCCGGCTGACGGCCGACGTATACGCCCAGGTGCTGATCACGCAACAGGTCTGTGAAGCCCTCGGCGTAAATAATCCGGACTGGCATTCGGCCAACTTCATCGTCGAGGATGAAACGGATGATCTGATCCACATCGACTGGGGGGCGGCGCGGCCCCTGACGGCCGACGAGCAAACGCCCGACGGACGCCGAGGCCGCATCGAGCAGGTCCGCAATTTCGCCTACTCGTTCCAGGACGACGACATCGCCGAACGGGCAGGACGCCTGCACGACCAGATCACGGGCAACCCCGATCAGATGGCCTCCATCCGGGACACCGCACGCCATCTCGCCAACACATCCTGAATCCACCCCTCCCCAATTGACGCTTCCCCCTTCCCCATTCCACATTCACCATTCCACATCCCCTCATTCTCCCTTCGCGCCTTTGAGCCCGGACAGGCTGCGTTCCGCGAGCAGATTGACATCGTAGGTTCGCACCCGGCCGTTTTTCTTTCGATGTCGGCGCCGGGCGATTTCGATCATCCGGTGCATGAGTTCATCGAACGGCACGTCGGACGGCTCCCACAGGTAGAAGGAAAACGACCCGGGGATGGTATTGATTTCGTTGAAGAACAGGTCGCCAGTGGCTTCATCGATCATGAAATCAATCCGTGCCACGCCGGCGCACTCGAAGAGCCGGAAGATGTGAATCGCCAGGTCCTGAATCTCGTCGGTGCGCTCATCGGACAGGTTCGCCGGGATAACGCGATCGAGCGACGCCATCCCCTCCGGTCCCGGATCGTGCGTCTTGGCCCCGTTTTCGGCCGACCCTCCGTTCTCGTCGCGCATATACTTGTCCTGAAACGTGAGGACGTCATCATCCTCCGAGGCCACCGGCTCCTCGAGCACACTCGCTTCGACGTCGGTTTCATCCCCGAGCAGGGAGCAATTGATTTCCCGTAACTCCTGCACGGCCCGCTCGACCACGACCTTGTCGTCATATCGAAAGGCATCCTCGATTGCTGCATCGAGTTCCCCGCGATCCTCCGCCCGCATGATGCCGATCGAGGACCCGCCGCGGGCGGGCTTCACGATCAGCGGATACCCGATTCGATCCTCGCACCGATCGAGTCCGTCCTCTTCGCGTCCCGCCCACTCGCTTTCGGTGAACGCGACGAAGTCGACCACCGGGATGCCGGCCTCCCGGCACAGGTGCTTCGACAGCACCTTGTCCATTCCGATGGCCGAGCCGAAGATGGAGCTGCCGGTATAGGGAACGTTGAACGCCTCGCAGAGGCCCTGGACCCCGCCGTTTTCCCCCGGTCCGCCGTGGAGTCCGGGCAGGACGACGTCGATCGAAAAGCGGCGCGGGGGGCGAGTCAAGTGTGACAGCGCCCCACCCTCGCGGACCTCTACGCACTCGAGCGTACCGTAAGCGCCGGGAAACAGGGCCAGTCGCGCGGCCGACTCCCGGAGGGCGTCAATGTCGCGATACGCCTCGACCTCGAGCAGGTGCTCGCCGGTGTACCATGTGCCGTCCTTGGCGATGTACAGCGGGACCGGGCGGTAGCGGGATCGATCCAGTGCGGCTGCAGCCTGCAGTGCGGAGATGATGGACACCTCGTGCTCGGGCGCGACGCCGCCGAGAACGACGCCGACCGTGAGGGGAGAATCGGACATACGAAAAGCAAAGGGGGTCGATACAGCGATGAGATCGGGCAGACGGCGGTCCGTGCCGGAGGAAAACTCGCGATTCGCGCTCCAGCCGGTCGGCTACCGTCTGCCGCACAGTATACATCAGGGGATCGAGAAAACGCGAACGTGCAGCGCGCGACCCTTCAGGCGCGGGAGCCCCTTCGTCGCGCAATCCCCTTGAATCCTGCGCATCACAGGGCCAGACGCTGGTTTTCGCGGGTGAACTCCTGTAGATTGCGCGCACGTGCCCACTGTTCGACCCTTCCGCCTCTCCGCCCCTGCCTGTGCGCCTCGCCATCATTTCCGACATCCATTCGAACCTGGAAGCCCTGCAGACCGCGCTTCGCGCGATCGAGCGGGTCGGGGTCGATCGGATGTATTGTCTCGGGGACGTGGTCGGCTACAACGCCAATCCCGTCGAATGCATGCACCTCGTCCAGAAGCACTGTGACGGCGTCGTGGTCGGGAATCACGACCTGGCGGTCGCGACCGGCGACGGGCTCGGACAGTTACCCCCCGATGCGCAGAAAGCAGCCCTCCACAATCGGAAGCTTCTGAACGAGTCGCTGCGAAAGGAAATCATCTCCTGGCCCGAGCGCATCGATGCGCATGACTGCACATTCGTCCACGCGACGCCGGATGCTCCGCTCGCCTGGAAACGCATCAACTCGTTCCCGGCCGCAAAAGAGCAGTTCGACTACTTCGACACATCCGTCTGCTTCGTCGGCCATACGCACGTCCCGAGCGTCGTGTCCGATCGCCTCGGCGTCCTGAAGGTGCGCCCGGGCCATCGGTTCATGATCAATCCCGGCAGCATCGGCCAGCCGCGCGACAACAACCCGAAGCTCAGCTTCGCGCTCTACGACAGCAACTCGATGCAATACCGCAACGTGCGGCTGGACTACGACACGGAGACGACCGCCCGCAAGCTGAAGGCCGCCGGCCTCCCGGACCGTCTCGCCAAGCGCCTGCTGGAAGGGGCGTGACGGCCCGCTACCGCCTTACGCGGTGTGGTCAACCCATTGCCCTTTGCTGTACACGCCGTGCGCGCGTCCGACCATTTCCTCACCGACGAACGGTGTGTTGCGGCTCTTGGACCGGATGTCCGACGCCTCAAAGGTCCACCGGGTCGTGGCGTCGAACACCGTCAGTTCAGCAACGGCCCCTTCCTGGATGGCCGGAACAGGCAGGTTTAGAATGCGACGGGGCGCAACCGTCAGTTTGCGGACCACCTCGTCCACGGACAGGTGCCCGGGCTCGACCAACTCGCGAACCGACAGCCCCCAGGCCGTTTCGAGGCCCAGAATGCCGAACGGCGCCGCGTTGAACTCGACGTCTTTCTCGTGCGGTGCGTGAGGGGCGTGATCAGTGCAGATGGCATCGATCGTTCCGTCGATGAGCCCTTCGATGACGGCTTCGACGTCGGCCGCCGAACGGAGCGGCGGGTGCATTTTCGTGTGCGTCGAAAAACCGGTGGTCTCGACCGCCTCGTCCGTCATGGTGAAATGATGCGGGCATACCTCGGCGGTGACGTTCACGCCTCGCGCTTTCGCTTCTCGAACAAGCGCCACACCCCGCGCAGTGGAGATATGCGCAACGTGCACGTGTCCACCCGTCACGGCGGCGATTTCTACGTCCCGCGCAATCATCACGTCCTCGCTCAGTGCCGGGATCCCGCCGACGCCGAGCCGGGCCGACACGTCTCCCTCGTGCATGTGTCCGTGGGGGTTCAGTGTCAGATCTTCCATGTGGTTGATGATGGGCGCATCCAGCATCGAGCTGTACTCGAGTGCGCGGCGCATCAGCCCTGCATGCTGAACCGGCGACCCGTCGTCGCTAAACGCCACGGCGCCCCCCTCCTGCAAATCTGCCATTTCTGCAAGCTCGACGCCTTCCCGTTCCTTGGACACCGTGGCGATCGGGTGCACGTGGACAGGCGTTTCCTCCGCTCGCTCGAGGATGAACTCCACGACATCGCGTGTGTGGATGGGCGGATTCGTGTTCGGCATGCACGCGACCGACGTGAACCCGCCGGCGACCGCCGCCCGAGCGCCTGTCGCAATCGTCTCTTTGTGCTCGTATCCCGGTTCGCGGAAGTGTACGTGCATGTCCATCCAGCCGGGCGAGATCATTTTCCCGGACACATCCACTTCGGGAACGCCCCCGTCCACGTCGATCTCCGGAGCGACCTGTGCGATGCGACCGTCTCGAATAAGCAGATCCGCCTCACGCGTGTCCCGCGTCTCCGGGTTCAGGATCGTACCGTGGCGTATCAGGAGGTCGTCGGGCATGCTCGGATCGGGAGCCGGTGAGCGGGGTGTCGAAGGGGAATCGCGGGGAGTAACGTAGAGAGTTTCCGGCGGACGGTCAATGCTCGCATCCACGAAGACCTGTCGGATTCCTTCCATGCACGGGATGGCGTAACGCCGGCGACGTGGATCCCACACAGCCATCGCGCGGGGCGGACACCGCCTCGTTGTTGATTTCTTCTCCTATCGTATTCTTCTCCTACGCACACGACCAAGCATTCCATGAGCACGACAACGGACGCTGCACCCATCGACGCTTCGACGGTGCGGGAAACGGCCCGTGAGACCTTCGGCATGGTGCCCAATCTGATTACAGAAATCAGCGAGCACAGTCCGGCGGTTGCGAAGGCGTATCTCGATGCCGGCGCCACCCTCGGTGAAGGCGTACTGTCTGACGCCGAAGAGCAGGTTGTCATTCTGGCGATCTCGTCGTACAACGATTGCCACTACTGCACGAAAGCGCATGCCGCGGCCGGACGCGCCGCCGGTCTTACCGGAGATGTCGTCGAGACGATCGTCGCCGGCGGCCTGCCGGACGATCCCCGCTATCGTCGGCTCGTTCAGGCCACGCGGCGCATTCTTGGTAAACGCGGGTGGCTCTCGACGGTAGATCAAGAGGCACTTGCGGACGAGGGACTCGAGCGGGACGTCTTGTACGAGATCGTCGGGTTAATCGGTGTCAAGACGATCAGCAATTACATAAACCACATCGCCGGTACAGAGGTCGACGACGCGTTTCTCGGGTGACTCGCGGATTCGGCAATATCCGTTCAGCCAATGACGAAACGGCTCCGCCCTGGTCAAGAGGACGGAGCCGTTCGTTTTGGCCCGGGGTGGAAAGGCGAAACGACCGAACTTGCCGTGTCAGTCCGTTGCACCAATCATGGGTTCTTCCTCGACCAGGCTTTCCTCGATGAAGTCAGTCAGCATCGTGAACAGGTGCAGCCGGGTGTTTCCACCGTAAATGCCGTGGTTTCGTCCCGGGTACATCATGAACTTGAACTGCTTGTTCTCCTCCTGAAGCGCGTCCACCATCTGAACACTGTTCTGGAAATGGACGTTGTCGTCGTAGTCGCCGTGCACGATGATGAGGTCCTGCGTGTCGGTCATCTGGTCGGCGTAATTCAGCGGCGCGCCGCGCTCGTAACCCGCCTCGTTGTTCTGCGGCGTGGACATGTATCGCTCCGTGTAGATGGTGTCGTAGAAGCGCCAGTCTGTGACCGGCGCGACGGAGAGCCCCGATGTGAACGTAGACGGCCCGTCGCCGGTCAGCATGGACATGAGCGTCATGTAGCCCCCGTAGCTCCAACCCCAGATGCCGATACGGTCGGCGTCGACCCAGGAAGAGTCGGCCAGGCTCTGTGCCGCAGCGATCTGGTCGGCCGCCTCGGGCGTTCCAAGATCGCGGTAGGGAATGTCTTGGAAGGCTTTGCCCCGCCCGCCGGTACCGCGATTGTCGACGCTCACGACGACCACATTGTACGTTTCGGCCAGGTACTGGAACCAGAGCATCCGGCGCCCGCCCCACTGGTCGGTGACCGTCTGCGAGCCGGGCCCACCGTATACGTACATGAGCACGGCGTGGGGCCGGTCGGCGTCGAAGTCGTTGGGCTTCACCGTATACGTATTAAGGGGAGTGTCGTCCGCCCCCGGCATCGTTGTGAAGGATGGTGCGGGCAAATCCAGCGCATCGATCGTATTTCGAAGCGAGTCATTATTCTGCAGCGTCGTCACCAGCGTGCCGTCCGCTTGGTGGAGCGTCCACGACGGAGGCGTCGTAGCGTTCGAGTACTGGTCGATGTAATATTGAAGGTCGTTGGACATGTTGACCGAGTGCCAGCCCGGCTCTTGGCTCACGCGCTCCGGCTCCATCGCGGCCTCGTGCTTGCCCATGGACACACCCACCCGGTAGAGTTGCCGCTCAATCGAGCTCGCCTTCGTG
The DNA here is from genome assembly GCF_051155795.1 of Longibacter sp. NCBI lineage: Bacteria > Pseudomonadati > Rhodothermota > Rhodothermia > Rhodothermales > Salisaetaceae > Longibacter > Longibacter sp. Next base: position 20,257 of record NZ_DAXETW010000101.1, on the reverse strand, counting down.
GACGTGAAGTATGCCTGCAGGCTCTCTTCGTCGATCCCGTGGAAGCTCGTCACCTCCCACTCCCCATCCGTCACCGGGCCGATGTAGGTGCCGTCATTCCGGTAAAGATGGATGTGGTTGTGGCCGGTCCGCTCGGACAGGTAGACGAAGTGCTCGCCGTCGTTCAGGAACTGCAGCTTGCCGTCCTCGACGTCGATGTAGGTGTCGAGGTTTTCCTGGAGGATCGTCTGGGTCGAAGCGTCCGACGGATTCCCGTAAAGAACATCCAGCCGGTTCTGCCCGCGGTTCATCCGAAACATCCAGACGTGGTGGCGCCCGTCGATCTTGGGCGTCCAGCCCATGCGAGAGATGTATTCCGTCGGATCGGAGGCTTCCGTCTCTTTGTCCAGCTCCGGATCCCAGGTCTCCGTTTCAAAATATTGAATGGCCTCCGGCTGCCCGGCGCTCGTTGTGTCTACGGCCGACATGTCCACCACGCCGACCTTGATTTCGCTATTCACTTCGCCTGCCTTCGGATAGCGGAACCGCTCGTATTCTGGATACCGCGTACGGAAATTCGTCATCGCAAACTCGCGCGTGTCCGTTTCATCCAGCTTGTAGAAAGCGATGTGCGCCCCGTCCGGGCTCCAGGAGAACCCGTCACGGAGACCAAACTCCTCCTCGTAGACCCAGTCAAACGTGCCGTTGATGATGGAGCCGTCCGTTCCGTCCGTCGTTAAGGCCGTCTCATTGCCCGTTTCGAGGTCGACCACGTAAAGGTCTCGGTCTCGCACGAATGCCACCTTTGTGGCATCCGGGTTGAACTTGGCGAACATCTGGTACCCGTCGTCGCGGTCCGCGATCGGGCTGAGCGCTTGCGTCTCCGTATCGTAGACGTAGTAAAAGCCCTTCGTATTGCGCCGCCAGACCCGCTTCGAGTCGGTGTACAGCAAGACCTTTGAGCCGTCGCGGCTGTACTCGTACCCCTCGATCTGAATCAGGCGGTCGACGTCGTCTGCCCGGAGCGTTGTGCCGTCGATGATCTGTGTGCGTTCGTCCGTTTCGAGGTTGAACCGCATGAGGTGCGTGGCATCGCTACCGGAGACCGGCTCGATGTAGGTTACCACCGGCCCTTCATCCGTCCACCGTCCGCCCTCGAAGGTCTTCGGAGACAACTCGTTGCCGGCGTGGATCGTGCGGAGCGTGAGGTCGGGCGGGGACTCGGCAGCCTGCTGCGCCGGACTGACGGACGGACCCGCCGCCCAGAGACATAGCAACGCGAGGGTGGCGAGGAAGCGAGATCGTAGCATAGAAGGGACGGGGGAGAGCGGAACGATGAACAGGGTGCGGGTACGGACTCCTCTCGAGAATGTATCCCCCATATGCTCTTTTCTCAAGAACACAGCCATGCACGCCGTAGGCCGAAGGTAGCGAGAGGCCTGACCCGCGCCAAGCGGCATTTAAATGAAATTGATGTTCAGGGTGTCCGGTAACGTCGGGCTTTCTCGGTTAGGTAAATGAAGCAGGTTCCGACTTTCGAGTCGAACCTCCTTCCCTCCTCGGCCGGGACGCCGACGAGGTCATTTCTTTCCGATGAACGCACTTCTTTTCATCGACCCTGTGGGGAAGAGCGCCCGGCGGAGAAATCCGTCCGGGCGCTCTGACTTTTTGCCCCCTGTGCTCCCCGACCGCATGTAAACGTGTGGTTGGATTCGTGTGCAGTTTGCGTTTCCATCTTCACAGAGTCTCGCCTCAGCGGCCAGGATCGGGCGGAACCATCGGCGGATGGTATTCCTATACGGAGTCTGCAACCGCAAAATGAAAGTCTCGCATTCGTTATCTCCGCCTCACCGCCCCACATCGATCCACAAGCCGGACCCTCGTCTGCCGGGGCTGCACCGCGTACGTCGAATAAGGACGAAAGCGGTTGCTCCGTCTACGCGGAGGTTGACCTGTCCGCTATTCGCCACAACGTGTTGGCCCTGCAGAAACGCGTGGCTCCGGCCGGGCTGATGGCCGTCGTCAAAGCGGATGCATACGGCCACGGCGCTGCACGCGTGGCTCCAGTTCTGCAAGACGAAGGGATAGAGGCGTTTGCCGTCGCGCGGCCGAGGGAGGGTGTCGAATTGCGAGAGGCCGGCATCACCGGGCGGATCCTGGTGCTGGGAGCGCCCCTCCCCGGCGACCTCTCTATCTGCGACTCCTACGACCTGGACATTACGGTGTCCTCTGCGGACGTCGCCAGCCGGATCGCTGATTCCGCTCGCGGTGCGCGCCTGCACGTCCATCTAAAGGTAGACACCGGCATGAGCCGCCTTGGGCTCGCCCCGGGCGAGGTGGCGGAGGCGGTCGACCGGCTTCGCAGGGCGCCCGGCGTCACGATCGAGGGCCTCTGGACCCATTTCGCGACGGCAGACGAACCTGGTCATGCGCTCACCGAAACGCAGCGTACGCGATTCGAGGCTCTTCGCCGAGACCTCGGCCTGTCGCTGTCGTTTCACACCGACAATACGGGCGCCCTACTCACGGACAGTGGGACGCTCGCACACCGTGCTGCGTCCGACGCCCCTGCATACATACGTACCGGCATTGCCCTGTACGGCCTCGCGCCGACCCATGCATTGAGCGAGGCCGATGCCTCCATGACGCTCCGTCCCGCCCTCGCGTTGCACGCCCGCGTGACCCACGTCCGCACGGTCGATGCCGGTACCTCAGTTTCGTACGGTGCAACCTGGACTGCCGACCGCCCGACCCGGCTGGCCACGCTCGGCGCCGGGTACGGGGATGGGTACCCGCGGCTTGTCAGCGGTCGCGCGCACGTTCGAATCGGCGGCGAGCTCCGCCCCGTCGTCGGCACCATTTGCATGGACATGTGCATGGTCGACCTCGGCCCGCCGGATGGCCCTCTGGCGCGGCGGATCGAGGTCGGTGATGCAGCCACCCTCTTCGGCCCCGGCGGCCCGACAGCATACGACATCGCCCGTTGGGCAGACACGATCCCGTACGAGATTTGCTGTAACCTCTCGCGGCGGGTCCCACGAGCGTATGTCGATGCCGAGACACCCAACGAGACCGCTATGGGCCGATCGTGAAGCCCGCGCTGCACCCGATCCCACGCACTCCGCATTATCGCTCTGAAAACGACAACGTAACGCATATCAGGTCCGCGGCCGAGGCCGTCATGGACCTCTGCGCAATGAATCCAGTGTAACGACAAGATGAATCCTCGCGGGGTCTTCCGGCCCGTGCGTTGCCCCCAGGCGATCGTCCCCGTGTCCGGCGCCGTCGACGTCCGACGTCCGATGCGCCCCGGGCCGTGCCCGACCGCCCGTCTTGCCTCGTCAACACGATTCGGTATCTCCCACCACTGAATCCGTATCCACCCATGCCGATTACTGCAGATCCCGCCGATATCAATATCCTCGTCGTCGACGATGAAAAGGACGTCGTCGAAGTCGTGGGCCACTTCCTTCAGGAAGAGGGCTACAACGTCGAGACCGCCTTCGACGGTGAGGAAGCGCTTGAGAAAGCCGACAGCGACATCAACCTCATCGTTCTCGACATCATGCTGCCGGGGCTGGATGGGTACGAAGTCTGCCGTCGCCTCCGCTCGCGCGTCGAGACGGAAATGATTCCGATCGTCTTCCTCAGTGCAAAGACAGAGGAAGAAGACCAGATCGAAGGTCTCATGCTCGGCGGTGACGACTACCTCACCAAGCCGGTCTCCCCGCAGGTCCTGGTGGCTCACGTGAAAGCCGTGCTTCGCCGCTCCGGCGTCGAGGAAAGCAACATTCTCGAGGTCGACAACCTCACGATCTACGAGGACGAGTACCGCGCCGAACTGAACGGCGAGGACCTCGGACTGACGCTCACCGAGTTTGAGCTTCTCCGCTACCTCGTGCGTCACCCGCGCAAGGCCTTCACGCGCCAGCAGCTTCTGGAGACGATCTGGAAGGACGCGATGATGGTGACCGAGCGAACGGTCGATGCCCACATCAAGAACCTTCGGGAGAAGCTCGGCGAGTTCGCCAAGCACATCCAGACGGTGCGCGGCGTCGGGTACCGCTTCGTTCGCGAGGAAGAATCCGCCGAAGCGTAGTGCTCGGACTGGAAGGGCCGTTCTCCCGGCGGGCCGACGACGCCTCCGGGAGGCGCGTATGCCTTCTGATTTCCCGATCCCTCGTCCGTAGATTGGGTCACGCACCCGCAGATATCCGGGTGCGAGTGACATCGTCTACGTGCGAAGACACACGGCCCGTAGCCCCTTGATTGGCGCTACGGGCTTTCGTTTGTATCATGCGCATGCTCATCGTTTCGAACGCCCTCCCGCCCCCAGTTTATGCCGTCCCCTTTCAATCGACTCGGCGAGTGGTTCCTGCCGGATCGCGCCTCCACGCAGACCTGGATGGTGCTCACGTTCGCCCTGTTCGTTGGTACCGCCGTCGTCGTGGTTGCCCTCTACGTGGTCCTCGTGTTGACGGCGGAGATGCGCTCGGCCATGGAGCAAACTCTCCGTGATCAGGCCGAACGGGTTGCCGTCCAGATTGAGAACGAACCGGACCCGCAGGCGCGCCTGAGAATCGTCCAAGAGCTCAGCCGACTGACCGACCTTCACATCTCCGTCGCTACGCCCGACACGGTCTACTACGATCCGAACGGCGAACAGCAGGCCTCCGACTCTACGCTCATCGACCCCGACCGCCTCGCGGCGATCGACGCCCCGGAATCGCGCTACACCGAGCACATCGGCCCGGACGGCGAAACCGTATTCTACGCTGCGCTCTACCGGCCCGCGGCGAATCTAATCATCCAGGTCGGCCAGCCCACGCCTCCGCTGTACGAGCTCGCGCAGCGGACGCAGATCGTTCTGATCCTTGGAATGGTTCTCGCCCTCATTCTCTCCATCATCGGAAGCTGGATCGCTGCCTATCAGGTCACCACGCCTTTGAAACGAATCCGCGATACAGCGAGCGAGGTCGCAGAAGGACGCATCACGGGCCGGATTCGCATCGACTCCCGTGCGGCTGAATTCCAGGATGTGGCAGAAAGCCTGAACCGGGCCTCCGATGCCTTCCGGGAGAAGATCGAGGAACTGGAACGCCTTACCGCCCTCCAGAAAGAGTTCATCGGGAACGTCTCGCACGAGGTCCGCAACCCGATTTTTGCCATCAGCGGGTACCTCGAAGCGCTCGGCACTCCGCGCCTGTCGGACGACATGCGAAAACGATACGCCGAAAAGGCCCTGACGAATCTGGAACGTCTGCAGAACCTGTTCAACGACCTGATCGAGATTGCCCGGCTCGAGTATCGGGAGGATCTGATCAATCGCAGCGAGTTCGACCTCAAAGACCTCGTCAATGAGGTCAGCGAGATGCTCCGACCGAAAGCCGAGAAGAAAGGGCTGGACTTGAACGTCGACATTCCACGGTACCTGGTCAGCGCGGACCGTAATCGCATCCGGCAGGTGCTGGTCAACTTCATCGACAACGCGATCGCCTACACCGATGACGGGTCGGTTCGCTGCCGGGTGCAGCGACGCCTCGACAAGGTCCGCATCGAGGTCATCGATACCGGCAAGGGAATCGACGAGGAGCACCTGTCCCGGATCTTCGACCGCTTCTACCGCGTCGACCCCGACCGTTCCCGCGACAGCGGCGGCACAGGCCTCGGCCTCAGCATCGTCAAGCAGATCCTTCAGGCCCACGGAGAGAACCCACACGTCGAAAGCACCAAAGGCCGCGGCACACGCTTCTGGTTCGAACTCCCTTACGCCGGCGTGCCGGATGAGGTGGGGGTTGAGGATTGAGGATTGGGGGTTCTGGGGTGTGGGGTCTGTGGTGTGGGTCGTGGGGTACCGTCCTGAAGTAGGTTTCAAGAACCGAGACCTTGAACCCTGAACCTTGAACATACAGCCAGTCCCCCCTCCCGTGAAAACTCCGCGTGACCGCGGGGGCTGCCTTTTTCTTCCGGACGTCCACCTCTATATTTGATCTTGGTTTCGGGTCGTATACCGACCTGGCACCGATGCGCATGCTGCGTATCTGACGCACTGGATGGAAGCGCTTCGCCCCCGAAGACGCCTCCTTTCGCCCCGGTCCGTGCGCCGTCGATGCCGTCCGAGTTCCGGACGGATCCGGCCCCGTGTCGTCGACCGCGTCGTGCCGCTGGCCGCCCCCGGTGGCTGCGGGTCGATCGATCGCGCCGGACTCGGGATCCCGCTCTGTATGGACGCAATTTGGCCCGATAGGTATGGAGATGATGAGCAATTCGCCGGAGTCGAAGCCGGAGTCGCCCGACGTGCACGAAGAGACGCCGAGCACCGCGGAAGCCAACTCGGGCTCTGCGCCCGACGGTCTCGCCGCGCCGGATGCACACGCCGAGGGCGAGGCCCCGAACGATGCGTCGAACGGCCACGCCTTCCCGGCGGCGCCTACATACGAAGGCGATCTGGAGGTCCAAACCCTCACGCCGGACGACTTCGACGCCGACGATCTTCGTGCCCGCCTGCGGACGATGATGCTGTCGCGCCGGCTCGACGAGAAGATGATGACGCTCCTCAAACAGGGCAAAGGCCACTTCCACATCGGCTGCGCCGGACACGAGGCAGCACAATCCGCCATCGGCATGCACTCTCGGCCGGGACAAGGGGCCGGACACGACTGGTTCTGCTTCTACTACCGGGACCTGTGCATGGCCCTCACCCTCGGCATGAGCCCCGAAGATGCCCTTCTGGCTCACCTCGCCAAGGCAGACGACCCGAACTCCGGCGGCCGCCAGATGCCGGAGCACTTCGGCCTGAAAGACCTGAACGTCATGACAACCTCGTCATCGGTCGGTGCTCAGTTCCTGCCGGCCCTCGGGTTCGCTATGGGGATTCAGCAGCGCGGCGAAGACAACTATGTATACGCCTCCTGCGGTGACGGCGCAACGTCGCAAGGCGACTTCCACGAAGCCCTCAACTGGGCCACCCGGCGGCAGGCACCGGTCCTCTTCTTCGTGCAGGACAACAAGTATGCTATTAGCGTCCCGGTCGAAGACCAGACGGCCGGCGGCACCGCCTACAAGCTGGCCCGTGGCTACGACGGCCTAACGCGAATGCGCGTCGACGGCACCGACTTCTTCGCTGCAGCCTCCGCGGCCGAAGCGGCGATGAACCACATCCGCAGCGGCAAGGGCCCTGTCTGCCTCGTCGCGGACGTGGTGCGCCTGTACCCGCACTCGTCCTCCGACGATCACTCGAAGTACCGCACCCCGGACGAACTCGAGGCCGATCGGGACATCGACCCGATCGATCGCCTGCAGCATACCCTCACCGACGCCGGTCTCCTGACCGACGGCGAAGCCGACGAGATGCGAGACGACGTCCGCAAACAGGTCGACGAAGCGGCCGACTGGGCGAAGCAACAGGCCGACCCGTCGCCCGACACAGCCACGAAGTACGTCTACTTCGAAGACGACGACGATATCGAGTACAGCTCGGAGGCAGACCTCGACCCCGACGCCGATCCGATGGTTCTGGTGGACGCGGTCAACCGCACGCTGAAGGAAGAGATGGCGCGCGATGAGAGCATCCTGGTCTACGGCGAAGACGTTGCCGGCGAAAAGGGCGGTGTGTTCACGGCGACGAAAGACCTCACGGCCATGTTCGGCGAGGATCGCTGCTTCAACTCTCCCCTCGCCGAGGCGTCCATCATCGGCACAGCGGTTGGACTCGCAGCCAGCGGCTTCAAGCCGGTCGTGGAGATTCAGTTTGCGGATTACATCTGGCCGGCTATGCAGCAGATTCGCAACCAGGTCGCTCCGTTCCGCTACCGATCGAATGACGACTGGGCTTGTCCGATGGTCATTCGCGTCCCCTGCGGCGGCTACATTCACGGCGGACTCTGCCACTCGCAGAACGTGGAGTCCATCTTTGGCCACATGCCGGGGCTCAAGGTGGTGATGCCGGCAACCGCGGCTGACGCCAAGGGCCTTCTCACAACGGCCATCCGCTCCCAGGATCCCGTGCTCTTCCTCGAGCACAAAGCACTTTACCGGGACGCAGCCGCTCGCACCCCCACGCCACCCGAGAACTATGCCTTGCCCTTCGGGAAAGCTCGAACTGTGCGCGAAGGCGAGGACATGACGATCATCACATACGGCAAAATGGTCCCCTTCTCGGAGAAGGCTGCGAAGGAGCTTGAGAAAGACGGCTTCGACGTTGAAATCATCGACCTTCGGAGCATCACACCGCTCGACTCAGACGCTGTCATCGAGTCGGTGAAAAAGACGAACCGTGCACTCGTCGTGTACGAGGATCACGAGTTTATCGGCTTCGGCGCAGAAATCAGCGCGCAGATCGCGGACATCGCGTTCACGTATCTCGACGCACCGGTTCGCCGCGTCGCCGGCGACTTCTCCCCGATTCCGTTTGCACATTCCCTCGAACGAGAGGTCCTGCCAAGCGATAGCAGCATCCTTGAAGCCGCGCGCGACCTGCTGGCATTCTAACCAGCACCTGCATACGGAAACCCACCGCTCGGAAGCCATGGCATCAAGCGGCGTCGTTTTCATACGGCGCCGCTTTTTTGCATGCGCATCCTGCGCGGAATGAATCCCTTGCCCCGAACCGAAGTTAGGTATACACCCGGTCCGGTCGATCGATGCACCTGGTCCCCGGCTTTCCGAGGCCTCTTAACCGGCATTGCCTCTCCCCCGGCGCTTCCGTCATGTTTTTTCTCCCCACCCGCATTCCGATCCCGCCGGCATTTTATTCAACGGAGACGGACGCGCCCATCGAAACGTGTCTCGTCTGCGACCGGTCTCTTCTGGATAGGAACACGGAATACCTCGTCGAAAAGGCAGTACGGCAACACCCGGAGTACGACGTACGTGAGGTGATTTTCGAGTACGCACTCTGCCTCCGCTGCCATGCCGATCTCCAGGACGAGATCTCCGACGCGTCGAAGCGGGCTCTGGAGACGTATTTCCTGGAAAGAGCCAACCTCTACCAGCGGGCGGCGCTTCTGATGTCGGAAAACGCTCCGGGACCGTTTCCCGAGACCGGCGCAAACGGCGGCGCGGGCACCAGCGGTCCGGACCCCGAACGCTGGATGGACCGCTGCATCGTGAGCGGCACGCCCATTGAGGCCCTCGAAGAATACCAGTTGATCGGCCACTGCGTCGGGCGCGAAATGCTCATGACGCATCTCCCGCTCGTGATCGGCCATGAGGCGATGAACGAAATCATGCAGCGACTGTCGAGGGAGACGCGGGACCGGCTCGGCGGCTTTCAGGAGGAGCACTTCGGCCCACCCGAGATGCCCCACGAGCTCCCGGTCCCAATTTTCGCCTGAACCCGCACGTGGCGTAGCGTTTGAACGGGTACGGTCTGCGCAGGTACCGTCTGCGCACGTCAGGGCCGCAACATCCCCTCCTGGTTCAGGTAAAGGATTCCTGTTACAGGCGTCGTGCAACGCCTCTTTTTTCACAGAACGTCCCTCACCTCCGCCCACCATGACGAAGGTACGACTTCTCGCCCTCCTGCTCATTATCGCCGTGTTGTCAGGATGTAGCTCCTCGCAACCGGCTGCATCCGGTCAGCAGGCCGGCGACGCCCCGGCCTCGTCGCCGGACACTGAGCAGCCGTCGGACGCTGCGGCCGCACGGACGGAAGCATCCAAAGCCGATACGTCGCAGACGGACGCCTCCCGTCGGGCGACATCGGAGTCGGCCAGCGATCGCGGGACGTCAGAGCAGCCGCCCCCGGACACGCCGAATGAGACGGAGCCGACCCTCGCAGACGTGGCGGAGTCTGCGCCGGAAGACTGGCAGCACCGCAGCCCGGGCGAGAGCACGTCCCCCGGCATCGGCACGGACGAGGCGTATGCGACCGTCCTAGAGGGGCGCGAACCAAAGCAAACCGTCATCGTCGCGGTCATCGATTCCGGCATCGACATCCATCACGAGGATCTCGACGGCAACATTTGGACGAACGAAGACGAGATTCCCGGCAACAACGTGGATGACGATAACAACGGCTACGTCGACGACATCCACGGCTGGAATTTCCTCGGCGGGCCCGACGGCGAGAACGTAGACCACGCGCCGATGGAGCTCACGCGCATCGTCCGAGATCTGAGTAAAACGTTCGCCGATGTTGATTCGGCTTCCGTTCGACCCGAGTACCGGGCGGACTACGAGCGCTACCAGCGCCTAAAGGCCAAGCTTGACGAGATGCGTGCGAGCAAGCGGCAGGAATACAATAACGTGCGCAATGCATATGAGGCCATGCAGTACGCGACGCAGATGCTGAAGCAGGCCCTCGGGAGCGACTCGCTCTCCCTGTCCGCTGTGCGCGGCCTCTCCTCTCCCCGTCGCGACCTGCAGCAGGCCCGCGACATCTTCGTCCATTTCGCGCAGAACGACCTCCGCCTGGAGGACATCAAGGAATACAAGACGGACATTGAAGAACAGCTGCGCTACGGGTACGATCTCGAATTCGACCCGCGACCAATCGTAGGTGACAACCCCGACGACCTGACGGAGCGGTTCTACGGCAACAACGACGTGACCGGGCCGGATGCGTCGCACGGAACCCACGTTGCCGGCATCATTGCTGCGGAGCGCAACAACGGGACCGGCATCGACGGCATCGCCGAGAGCACCCGGATCATGGCCGTTCGTGCCGTCCCGAATGGAGATGAACGCGATAAAGACGTCGCCAACGCGATCCGGTACGCCGCCGACAACGGAGCCGACATCATTAACATGAGCTTTGGCAAGGACTACTCTCCGGAGAAGCAGGTCGTGGATGCTGCCGTTCGGTATGCGGATTCGCTGGGTGTTCTGATGATTCACGCGGCGGGGAATGACGGAGCCAACGTGGACTCAACGGACAACTTCCCCTCCGAGGTGTACCTGGACGGGACGTCGCCGGAGGGATGGATCACGGTCGGGGCGTCGTCCTGGAAGGGAGAAACGTCGCTTGCAGCCTCCTTTAGCAATTATGGACCGGCGCGGGTGGACGTGTTCGCGCCCGGGGTCGACATTTACTCGACCACGCCAGATAATCAGTACGAGCGGTATCCCGGGACCAGCATGGCGGCTCCGATGGTCTCCGGTGTGGCTGCTCTGCTCATGGCGCATTACCCTGCGCTTTCGGCCACGGAGGTTCGTCGCATCGTGCTCGAGTCGACGACCCAGTTTCCGGATCAGATGGTCGTGACGCCGGGGGGTGACCGTCAGGTGCCGTTTGCCTCTTTGTCTTCCAGCGGCGGCATCGTCAACGTCGTTCAGGCACTCCGTGCGGCGGAAGCCCGAACCGCCGCCGCAACGCCGTGATGGGTGCCTCCCCCGTCCCGGCTGCTTGCAGATAATAAAACGAGCCGCAGGCCCCTGATTCCCCCGCCGACTTCCACGCCGACTGCTGTCCTGGCCGCTATGCCTTCGCCTGACTTTTCCGAATCCCTCGTCGACCTTGCAGACCGCGCTAAGGTACTGTCCCACCCGGCGCGTCTGGCGATCATTCGCCACCTCGCCCAGCACGACGAGTGCATCTGCGGGGACATCGTCGCCTCCCTTCCCCTCGCCCAGTCCACTGTCTCCCGGCACCTCCGGGTGCTGCAGGACGCGGGCGTGGTCCGGGTGACGCCAGACGGTCCGCGGTCCTGCTACTGCCTTGACCGTGGCACCCTGCGCGACATGCGCGTATCCTTCGATGCTTTTCTGACGGAGCCGAAAGAAAGCATCACGACGGACGCGTAAGCGACGTGCCTTCAGGCCGGGAAACGCAGCCCGACCCACGTGCCGGCGTCACTCGACGATCGTGCACGTGCCGGTTTCGTACGCCTCGCGAAGTGCCTCCGTCGCGTCCGCGCGGAGCGACGCCGGCGTTTCGTGCCGGTGCCGCCTGAAAGCAACGCCGATGCTTGCCCCTCCCTCCAGTTCGCCCGTGGCAGCATCCATCTGCTGCTGCAGGTTTACCGCCCAGGGCTCGACCTCGTGGAGACCGCCGTGGTAAAAGACGCCGTACGTAAGCTCTCCGAAACGAACCACCCGTTGCTCGGGCGACGCCTCCTTTAGCCGCGAGCGAAGCGTCTCCTCTGCCGAGACTACCGCCTCGTGTCCGGCACGTGCGATGGCCTCAGCCCGGTTAAGATGCACGAGAACGAGCGCCAGCTGTGAGCCGACTCGGTCGGCAGCCTCCATTTCTTCGGCGATGATTTCTCCGCGCGGCCGGGGCTTCCCGTCGTCCGGCTGCGTCTCCCCATGGTCAACCGGTTCGGCTTCGGGCTCGTCCTCCGCCATTTCAGGCGTCGGCGATCCGGCCGGCCGCTCGTCATCATGCCGCCCGTCCGCTGGTTCACCCGCATGCCGATCGTCGTCTCGGGACGGCGACGGGGTCGCGTCGGCGGTGTCGTCTGCCTGGGGACCGTCGCCGGAGATTTCCGCAGCGCCGGAGAATAGATCCGGATGCTCATCGGCGTCGTCCGGAACGGGGTCCGATTCGCGGACGCGTGGCGTGCCCGTACGCGACGGGGAGCTGTCCCCGTGGACCGGTGCCTGTTCCTCCTCCGAGCGGGTTGATGCCGACGCCTTCGACTGCAGGACGAGCGCGACGGTTTCGGCGTACTGCTCGATGATCGCGCGGGCGTTGGGAGCGCCAAGATCGCTTTCTTCCGTCGCATCAACGAGCATGAACGTGGTGGTCGCCGTGTCACGGAGCTGGACCGGCGCCAGTGCGATGTGGTCGATGGACGGGGGCTCATCGTAGTAACGCAGGTACCCCGCCACCACATCGCGTCCACCCTCGATCCGGCGCACGCTGATCGGTTGTCGCGACATGGACGCCGTCAGAAGCGGGTCATTCGTGGAAAAGACGCCGTCCCGCTTGACGTCAGCCGAACGGCTCGCGATCGCGCGGATGTGATATTCAAGAACGACGTCTTCTTGCACGAGGAGGCACACCGAGTGCGCATCGACGGCGGCGCGGAGCGACTCGACAAGCGGGACCAGCACCGGCTCTCGGCTCGGGTCGGTGGTCGTGATGGCTGCCGTACTCGTAGAGGCTCCGGTCTCCGCGTCGGTGTCGGCATCGTCGGCCTCGTCAGCCTCCTCCGCGGCTACTGGCGCCGATGGGTCCGACACCTGCGTGGATGCCGTCGCCGTACCAGCGGAGGCGGCGACGTTTCCACGCCCACCTGCTTCACGCCCTGGGACCGATGGCGACGCCCCCGCAGGCTGTCGTTCCGGCGTGCCATCTCGATTCGCCGCGTGGCTTCCATGGCGGGAAGTCGGTGCGCTCCCCGACGTCTGGGTATGTGCCTCAGCACCGCTGCCGCCGGAGGCACGGGGCGGCTGGTTTTGTTGCGGGCGGATCGACACAATGCCGAAATCCTGAAGCCGATGCTCACGGTCCGGGGTCTCGCGTGCGGCTTTCCGCTGGCGGCGATGGTATTCCCGCCACCCGTACACGGCCGCCCATCCCAGTGCCGCCAGGAGCGACAGGCCGGACAAGGCATAGACCCACGTATGATCCAGCCAGAACGCCAGGACGGCGATCAGAACAACAAGGACGACAAGCAAGGCACGGATCATGCGAGCGGGGGGTGGCAAGACCTGCCATCGGAAGAGAAGGAGATCAAGCGTTAAATCTATTTCGATCGGCGGGGAATGTCAACCAGGGATACGGGGACACACGGGATCGAAACAGGCTACGGGAAAGCGTGACAATGGACCGGGGAAACGTCTCAATCCGTATCGATCGTGTCTGCGTCGGTCGGAAGCTCAATCTCCGGTAGCCGGAACGGAACCTCTACGTCGTCGGGAATCGGATTTGGCTCAGCCCACAAACGACCGTCGTACGTTTCCATCACGACGCGATTGCCGGCACGCCCCTGCACGTAGCTTCGGTGCAGCGGCACTTTCCCGTGTGGGGTGTCAAGCACGTAATCCGGGATGGCGAAGCCCGTCGTCCGGCCCCGGAGCTCCCGCATGATGTGCATTCCGGTTTCGATCGGGGTGCGGAGATGGGCCGTCCCACCGATCAGCTGCGCCTGGTACAGATAATAGGGTCGAACACGCATCCGGACCAGCCCCTGGTTCAGCGCCTTCATCGTCGCCACGTCGTCGTTGATGCCACGAAGGAGCACGGTCTGATTTCCCACCGGAACGCCGGCGGAGGCGAGACGGGCGATGGCCGCGGCGGCGTCTTCGGTCAACTCCTTCGGGTGGTTGAAGTGTGTGTTGATCCAGATCGGGTGGAACTGCGCGAGCAAATCGCACAGCTCGCCCGTAATGCGGTACGGCAACTTGACCGGCATCCGCGACCCAAAACGGATAATCTCAACATGGTCGATGGCGCGAAGCCGAGACAATAGCCACTCCAGGTGCGCTTCATTGAATGTGAGCGGGTCGCCTCCGGTGAGCAGGACGTCGCGGATCTCTTGATGCGCGTCGATGTAGTCGATCGCCTCCTGCAGCTCGCCGGTACGCATAAAAAAGTCGGCGTCTCCCACCATCCGCTTGCGCAGGCAGTACCGACAGTAGATCGCGCACTCAGCCGTCACGCAGAACGCCACGCGATCGTGGTAATTGTGAATCAGGTTCTTAACCGGCGAATGCGCGACCTCTGTCAGCGGGTCTTCCACCCCGACGAGGTCCGGCTCCAGCTCCTGAACCGTCGGCACAACCTGGCGGCGAATGGGACACGACGGGTCGTCGCGGTCCATCAGCTGCGCGTAGTACGGCGTGATATTCCACCGGAACACGCCCTCTGTTTGCTCGATCCCTTTCACCTCTGCGTCGGTCGGATCGATGTACGCCCGTAGCGCCTCCAGGCTGTGGATTCGATTGCGCATCTGCCAGCGCCAGTCGGTCCATTCGTCGCGATCCACGGCGGGTGGACAGATGACGGCGTCGGGCATCGCAGGGTCGGGGTGGGTGGACGGGTTCAATGCGAGTGAATCTACGCGCCGGCATTGCCGAACGTTGCCGAACAGGGAGAGGAATTCAGGAGATTGCCGTGCTTTCCACACAGCCCTGACCGGGTCGGCGCGGGTTTAAACGGGCGCCGAGATAACGCCGGGAATCTGACGCCGACATTCCCGCGCCGGGAGCGATCTATGCGGGTCGCTCAGCCGATCTGCAATCGCCGAAGGGCTCGGTCGAAGACATCCGCAAGGAAATCGTCGTACGGCGTATTCATCAGCTCGGCCGCAATGGCGAACGTACCGTCCGGGGCGAACGTGGGTAGGGGGTTAATCTCCAGAAACCAGGGCTGACCGGCCGTATCCACTCGAACGTCCGCGCGTGCGAAATCAAGGCAATCCAGCGCGTCGAAGGTCCGGAGCGTGAGGTTCTGAAGCGACGACTCAAGCTCCGGCGTTAGATCGCCCGCGAGCTCGTACTGCCATTCCTCGGTCGGCTCGACGGCCCCTCGATGCTCAAGTGCGTGCAGACCGATGCCCGTGGTCGTCTCCACCGCCCGTTGTAGCACGGGCAACGCTTCCGGCGGGTCGTGGCCGATCACGCCCACCGTGTACTCACCGCCGCCCCGAACGAAGGATTCCACGATCACATCCTGCCCGTAGGTACCGGTCTGGCGTCCGACCTCGGCTCGGAGCTCTTGAAGAGTGTCGACGCGACTGGACGGCTGGATGCCTTTCGATGAGCCCTCATACCGTGGTTTGACGAAGAGCGGAAAGGGCGGCACGTCGTCCGGGTCGATATCGGGAACGCCTCCATACACGCGGTGCACCGGTGCCGGGACCCCGGCGGCACGCACGATATCCTTCGTCCATGCCTTGTCCAGCGTCACAGACAGCGTCAATGCATCCGAACCGAGGCAGGGGATGTCTGCCATTTCGAGGAGGATGGGAGCGTACGCCTCCCGATTTCGGCTCCGCGCGCCCTCCGAGATGTTGATGGCCGCGTCGATGTCCAGGCCCTCTTGCAGTCTGGCATGGAGGTCGAAGGCGGTCCCGACCCGAACCGGCCGGTGTCCCAGCGCTTCCACCGCTCCCGCGAGCGCGTCGACCGTATCGACCGGCTCGTACTCCGCATCCGCATCCGACGGCTCCCCGTCACGCCACGGGTAGTCCTCGAAGACATCGTAAATCAGACCGATGCGCATGGGCGAAGAGGTTCAAGGTTCAGGATTCTGGGTTACGGGTACCGAGTTATGGGTTCCGGGGTGTGCCTTGGGTTCATAGGTAACAGATCACCTCGGCAACTTGGGTGACACTCGAACCAGCTTGTGCGCTCGTCTCCGGCACGTTCCGCGAGCCCTGCTGGGCACGATCGTGAATAAACCGGACTTCTGGCCGTTGGATGCCCGCATCATGCGATGCATTGAATCTCGCCCGAAGCGACAGATCGTGGCCCTCTTGTACGGTCAATTCTCACCTCGATGCATGCACTTGGCATCTCTGTCCGTCGCTGCGACCCCTTGACCGACATGGAAACGTGTTACCGATGTTGCCGAGGCAAAGTGTTACCGATGTTGATGGTATCGCAGCGTCCGATTTCGTCAATCATCGTGCTCTCGAATCCCAACTAACGACACCCAACTCGAAGCCGATAAGTCGTAACGAGCCAACCGAAAACGGCCGAACGAACAAACGGTCAACGGTCAACGGTCAACGGTCAAACGAGTCAACGAGCCAACGAATTCCGAAATCCACCATTCACCATTCTCAATTCACCATTCGCCATTCAACATTCACCATTCAACATTCGCCCTCATATCCCATCCCCTTCAACGACCTCGTCGATTTCGTCGACGACCTCATCGACGACCTCTTCGGCCTCCCCCTCCTCGATGTCCACGGCCTCTGCTGCGATCTCGGGCTCGACGTCCGGGCGGTCGCGGTGCTCCAGGATCACGAGGGCTGCAACCACGGGTTCATCCGTTGCACCGCCGGCTCCGCCCATGGATGCCACATCGACCACAACCCACCCGCGCTCCAGTTCGATATTCAATTCCTCCAGACCGTCATTGCCGTTTGGACCGGTTTTGACGATCATGGCCTTCTGCGTCATGCTCATAACCCTGAGTATCCGGTGAGAGGTCGGTGCAGCCGGTCCGTCCAATCATACGATGAAGCAGATGGTCGGACCGGAATGGATCACGCCCTGCTACGGACCGGGGGTGAACATTGTTGACCGGGTCACTCGTCGCGGCGCCCGACCGGACCCGGGCATCCGTTGTCAAACAGCACCCCACGCACGGCACGACCCTGGCCACTGCCGCGGAGCACGAAGAATTGCAGGATGCATCCTCCGAACGGACATTCTGGTTGCAATTCGTTAACACCGTTAATTACTTGCGGATCGCTCATCCCCTCCTTCGGAACGACCGCTTTCGATCCGCCGCCCGGGTCCGGTACATCCCTACCCGCGCGGATGATCTTCGATCGCGAATCGGTGCGTTCCCGCCGGCTTCCGGCACCCTATGGCGTCGACTTCGACGTTCTTCGCTCCTCACCATTCTCCCCTCTGTCTCATGCCGTCTCCAACCTTCGGGGCTTCCAGCCCCTTGGCCACGGCATGCGTGCCGCCTCCAGGGCGCGCTACGCGTGCATGCCTCGGACTTCTGTTCGCTCTCTTGATCTGGCTTGCTGCACCGGCCGCCTCGGTCCAGGCTCAGGGCTTCGGTGTTTTCGAACAGGGCGCCTGTGCCATGGCACGAGCCGGTGCGACCGTCGCCGACGGATGTGGCGACGGATCGTCCATTTACTTCAATCCAGCCAACATCGTCGATAACGACGGACTGGTCTTCTCTGCTGGCGCCACCATGGTGGCTGCTCAGGGCGACTACACGAGTGGGCTCACCGGCGAGGTGAGTGACCTGCAAAACAGCCCTATCCTCGTCCCCCACGCCTACCTCACCTACAAAGTAAACCCGTCCCTTGCTACAGGTCTCGGCATTTTCGTTCCGTACGGGCTGTCAACCGAGTGGAAGCCCACATTCGACGGTGCCTTCGAAGGCTATGACAGTGGCGTCCAGGCCATCTACGTGCAGCCGACGATCTCCTATCGCATCAACGAACGGCTTCGCGTCGGCGGCGGCCCGATCGTCGCGATCGCCGGCGTAGAGCTGAACCAGCGCCAGGACCTGTCCCGGCAGGAAGCTCCTACCGGCACGCCGTTCGCCCAACTCGGTGTCCCGCACCACACGGCGTTCGTCGACGTCAAGCTGGAGGGACATAACGAAATCGGATTCGGCGCCAATGTCGGCGCCACGTTCGACGCGACCGATCGGCTCTCGCTCGCGGCGCGATTTACCACGCCGATCAAAGTAACCTTCGATGGCGACGCGACCTTCAACCAGATTCCGACAGGCATCATCCTGCCCGATGGAACCGGGATCGACGCCGTGCTCGCTCAGACGCAGTTTTCTGAAGGCACCGGAACGCTCGTTGACCAGGGGATCGAGACCGAGATCACCTTTCCGGCCCAGCTCGTTGTCGGCGTCAGCTTCGACGCAACGACGGATCTGAGCGTTATGGCCGACTACCAGTGGACGAGCTGGTCGGATCTTGGCGCCATCCCGCTGGATTTCGAGGACATAAACCTCGAACCGGGAGAACCGTCCGCACTGGACACCGAGCGTGAGCTCAATTACGAGAACACGCACGGCGTCCGCCTCGGTGCCCAGTACAATGTACTGGACAACCTCGATGCCCGTGCTGGCTTCATCTTTAATACGGCTGCCGCCCCCGCGGCAACGGTGACGCCGCTTCTACCTGAAAACGACCGCACGCACTATACCGTCGGCCTCGGGTACCGCCCGGTCGATGCGTTTGAAGTAAACGCCGCCTACCAGTACCTCGGGCAGGCGGACCGTGCCGGCCGCGTCCGGGATGTCCGTCCCGGCGAATCCGTCAACTCCCTCAGCGAACTCAACGAAGGGCTGTACTCCTTCGACGCGCACCTCGTCGGCCTGACGCTCACCGTCCATCTGTAAACCACCCATGCGAACCGATATGTCTTTCTTCAACCGCTCCGCTGCCTGGGGCCTGCTGCTGATTGCGTTCGCGCTGCCTTTCGTGGCCGGGTGCGATAGCGACAGCCTCTCCGACACCGATCCCCGACAGTCATCCGTCGATCCGATTTTCGATCGCTACGTGTCGATCGGCAATAGCATCACCGCCGGATTCCAGTCCGATGGCATTAGCACGACCACGCAGAATGAGTCCTATGCCGTACTGCTGGCGGACCAGATGGGGACGCCGTTTGATATCCCCGCAATCCGCGAACCCGGTTGTCCCGCACCATTCACAGATATTCTTACCCAGGAGCGCGTCGGCGGCACAAGTCGCAGTGACTGCTCATTACGGTCCCTTCCCTCCACGCTCGTACTGAATAACGTCGCGGTCCCGGGCGCGGCCACCGTGGACGTCCTAAGCAACGATCCCAACGTCGCAAACCCCTCCGCGCTCACGCGCCTGATCCTGGGGAACCGGACGCAGGCGGAGACGGCCCTCGTCGCCAGCCCGACGTTTGCCAGCATCTGGATCGGCAACAACGACGTCCTCGGCGCCGCCCTCAGCGGCAATCCGGATCGCATGACGCCCGTGGATGACTTTGAGTCGCAGTACGGCGATATTCTGGACAACCTCACGGACGGCGACGTCGAACGCGGCGTCCTGATCTCCGTTGCGAACGTGGCATTTATCCCAAATCTGTCGCCCGGTCCTGCATATGCAGCGGCCGAAACCCAGCTGAATCAGATTGGGCAACAGATCGCGGCGAATGATACGTCGAAAACCTGGGGAAGCTACACGGTCGACGCGTCGTGCGACGCAGGCGGTAGCGGCGCTGCATCCCGCGTGCCCTTTTCTTACGGGTTTGGGAATTTGTTCAACGAACGGGCTCTCCAGGGGGAAGACGTAACGCTCGTGTGCGACCCGGCCTCCGCACCGGAGATCATCCTGACGGGCGCGGAAGCGCAGCAGATTGTTGCACGGCTGACCGCATTCAACGCGTTCATTCAGGACCAGGCCGACCAGCGCGGATGGGGGTACGTGGACGTCAACCCGGCGCTCCAGGCGCTGTACGCGGCAGGCTCGAATACGCCTGCGGATCCTTCGGACGATCTCGTGCCGAAATTCCCGAACACGGACGGCCCGACGTTCGGGCAGTTCTTCAGCGAAGACGGCGTGCATCCGAGTGCTGGCACGCATCAGGTCGTCACGAACCTCTTGGTCGAAGAGATCAACGAGACGTACGGCACGTCTCTCCAGACGATCAACGCGCCGGATATTCCGTCGCCGCAGCAGTAGAACCGGAGGCA
>NZ_DAXETW010000100.1:0-3330 GCF_051155795.1 Longibacter sp. | reverse complement strand
GAGTGCGGCCCGGCAATGGACGGTGTGTATCCGACGATGCTGTATGAGACCGCCATGGCCGTCCTGATCACGGGGATCCTTTGGGCGATCCGCAAGCACCCGTACAAGGGCGGCTGGTTAATGTCCGTCTACCTCGTGTTCAACGGCGCCGAACGCTTCCTGATCGAGCAGATCCGCGTCAATAACGTCGGCATGTTTCTGGGTATTGAAGTCACGCAGGCCGAGGTGATCGCCGTTCTCATCTCCCTCGCAGGTGTTGCCGGCCTGGTCTACACGACGAAACGTGTGGGAGAAAAAGCTTGAGAATGGGGAAGGGCGAATTGCGAATTGCGAATTGCGAATGTCGAAGGGCGAAGGGGGAATTGCGAATGTTGAATGGGGAATCTTGAATGGGGAGGGGGGATACGGCTTCCGGTGCGGTTCGGCGTTGCGCCGGGTCATCGTACACAGATTTGGAAGAGCCTTCGTTCGACTTCTTACATCTTGCCAGAACTTCCATCCGTCCAGCGCGAGGCATGATTCGGCTTTCGTTGTTGCTATTTGCGTTTTCAATACCCGCTCTTCTGGTCGGGTGTGCGGCTCCTGATGACGAGGCGCCGCGTACGGTACGGTTCATGACGTATAACATCGAAGACGTTCGAACGTCGGACGTCAAGCGGCAGGATCATCCGCGACTGCAGCGGGCGGCCGCACGGATCCAGTCCCTTCGTCCGGACGTGCTGCTGGTAAATGAGTTGACGTACGACACCGCGGGGGCTCCCGACGTCGACAAGGGCGACGAACCCGGCAAGAATGCCCGTCGCTTCGCGGAGAACTACCTGGCGCGGGCGCAGGCGGACTCGCTGGAGCCGGTTCGCTACCGGGCGATCATGCTGCCGGTCAACACCGGGATCGCCAGCGGGCTGGATCTCAACAACGACGGCGCCATCGTAGAGACCGTCCCCGAGATCCCAGCAACCCCGCCGGACGGGAGCGTGGCGCCGCAGACGAACGCCGGGCGGGCCTACGGTGGGGATGCATGGGGGTTCGGCACATTCCCGGGACAGTACGGCATGGCGCTCTTCGTGCGGGAAAGTGTGGAGATCGACGCGGATCGGGTTCGGACGTTTCGCCTCTACCCGTGGAGCCGTCTGCCTGATGCGGAGGTGCCGATCGATTCCGTTACCGGCGAGCCGTTTTACTCCGCCGAGGAGTGGGAGAACCTCCGGCTCTCGTCCAAGAGCCACTGGGACGTTCCGGTGCGTCTCCCGGACGGCGGGATCGTTCACGTGCTGGCCAGTCACCCCACGCCGCCGACCTTCGACGGTGCAGCCGATCGAAACGGTCGCCGAAACCACGACGAGATCCGGTTCTGGCGCGAGTACGTGGCGGGTGCCGACCACATCGTCGACGATTCGAGCCGGACGGGCGGCCTTCCCCCGGAGGCGTCGTTCGTGATCATGGGAGACCTGAACGCGGACCCGGACGAAGGGGACACGTTCGGAATGCCGATGACAGACCTGTTCGACCATCCCCGTGTCCAGGCGATCGGCCCGGAGGCGACGGCGCAAGGGCAGAAGACATTCCCGGATCTGGACGCCGACGACACCGCGCGCTGGGGCCTACGGGTCGATTACGTCCTTCCCTCCGAAGACCTCCGCGTCATAAACAGCGGCGTCTGGCGGCCGACGGGTCTCGCAGCAACGGATCCCGAGGTGAGCGACCACTTCCCCGTCTGGGTCGACATCGCAGCAGCCGATACGAACGAGACCACCTCGTCCCAACCGTAGCAGTCTACCGGCGATGATGATACGACAGTCCATGCTCACGCTTGACGCCCGTCCCCGGGGCTTCCATCTCATCACGTCAGAGGTCCGTCAGGCTCTGCCAGACCTGTCCGGGGTGCGCGCCGGCTTGCTGCACGTCTTCATCCAGCACACGTCGGCCTCGCTTACGATCAACGAGAACGCCAGTCCGGACGTCCGTTCCGACATGGAGGATCATTTCGACGAGATGGTTCCGGAGAACCAGCCCTACTACGACCATACGATCGAGGGCTCCGACGACATGCCGGCTCACATCAAAGCGTCGCTTCTCGACACGAGTCTGACGATTCCCATCCGTGACGGCGAGCTGGCCCTCGGGACCTGGCAGGGAATCTATCTCAATGAGCACCGCGACCACGGCGGACGCCGGTCTCTCGTGTTGACGATCACGGGGAGCACGGGCGACGAAACGGCCACGTGAGGAGGCTTTCTTCCCGGGAAAAGTCGAGGGGCATCGCCGGATCGACCGGTGGGCGTCATCCGTCTGGTGAGGATCCGAGCGCCAGATATCGGTTGACAGCGCGCCTGCCGCTACGTAGACTCAGAAGCGCGCGGGAGCAAACCGCACCCGGGCTTTCGCCTCGATCCGATCAATCTGATTCTCTCGCATGGAAGACCTCCTTCAGTCCATCGATACCGATATGCTCGTGAACATGGGCCTGAGCGTCCTCTTCGCTCTGGTCCTGATCATCGTCGCCCTCTTTGTGGCCGGGTGGGCGAAGCGCGCGACATCGCGGGGGCTCGACCGTGCCAACGTCGATCCGACGCTCGGGAAGTTCTTCTCGAACCTCGCACGATATCTGGTTCTCATCATCGCCGGTATCGCCGTTCTCGGGGAGTTTGGCGTCAACGTCGCAAGTCTCGCCGCCGTGCTGGCCGCTGCCGGTTTCGCCGTCGGCCTCGCCCTACAGGGGTCGCTCCAGAACTTTGCCGCGGGCGTCATGCTGCTCATCTTTCGCCCCTTCCGCGTCGGCGATGTCGTTGAAACCGCCGGCGAACGGGGCAAGATCTTCGAGATCTCCCTTTTCACGACGCAGATGGACACGCCGGACAACCGCCGGGTCATCATCCCCAACGGAGAAATCTTCGGCGCCACGATTGAAAACGTCACCTTCCACGACACCCGGCGGGTGGATGTAAGCGTCGGGACCGACTACCCCGCCAGCCTGGACGAAACGCGTGCGGTGCTTACCGCTGCCGCCGAAAGCGTCGAGGGCCGCCTTGAGGACAGAGACGTTGTCGTCTACCTCGATAGCCTGGGCGACTCATGCATCAACTGGTCGGTCCGCGTCTGGGCGACCACAGCCGACTACTGGGACGTCCGCGAGCGCCTGACCCAGGCCGTGAAGGACCACCTGGACGACGCCGGCATCGGTATTCCCTACCCGCAAATGGATGTGCACCTGGATAAGGTTTGACGGACTGTGTGAAGGTTTGAATGTGTGAAGGTTTGAAGGTGTGTATGTCTGTAGGTCTTTGCTCTTCCAGAAACGATTGAGCTAGGCCATAACCCGGTACCCGGAAC
>NZ_DAXETW010000099.1:0-17842 GCF_051155795.1 Longibacter sp. | reverse complement strand
GAAGTCGAGGCGTGGGCGGAGGAGATGATTCCGGACGACCGAAACGCCAACTGTGCCGTCCACGCCGGCAACCCCGTCGGCTCGATCCTCGAGACTGCATCCTCTCCGAGCGACCTGGTGGTCATGGCCACGCGCGGACTGTCGGGGGTGAAGCGCATGATGCTGGGGAGCGTTGCGGAAGGCGTGCTTCGAGAAGCGCATGGCCCGGTGCTATCCTGCCGGTCGTTTCCTTCGCTGCCATAAGACTCCGGATACGATAACCGGTACACGACAGCCCGGACGCGTCATGAACGGGGTCGCACCTCATTCGCGGGGGCCGGACGCAACGACGTATTCCCCTTCGCCTCAGGTGGAGACACGACTCAAAGCATGCGTCCTGGTTGGAGAGGGCCCGGCGCCGTCTGGCTGATGACGATCCGCGCGGCCTCGTCGAGGAGTCACCTGTCATTCGTCCCCTTGATAAAATCGGGGCTGCTGTGGTGCCGGGGGAGTGGTCGCCCAGTCTCTCGTCTCATGTCGGCCCGTTCGTTATGCCTGAACGCTCTTCCACGCTCCGGCGCCGGCTGATCTCGCTGGACAGCCGTATGATTCACTGGCTGGACCTGTACGGCCACCGGCTTCATCGCGTATCGCTCGGCGTGCTGTTCATCTGGCTCGGCCTTCTGAAGCCAATGGGCCACACGACGGCCACGTCTCTTCTTGCCCACACCGTCTACTGGGGCTCCCCGGACACGATGGTGCTAATCCTGGGCTGGTGGGAGGTCGCCATCGGTCTGTCGATGCTGTATCGCCCGCTGGTGCGGCTGGCGCTCTTTCTGCTCCTGCTCCGCATTCCCGGGACGATCCTCGCATTCCTGCTTCTCCCCGACATCACGTTTGTCTCGTTTCCCTTCGTCCCGACCCCCGAGGGACAGTACCTGATCAAAGATCTCGTGCTTTTCTTCGCAGCAATGGCAATCGGCGGCTCCATGCGCCACGAGCACGGGTAAGGGCTTGTGCCGTCCAGGAGAACCGCCGATGACGCATGGGGAACCGGCCGGCCGTCATAGCATCGCCCTGCCCAGAAGCCATGTGCCCCAGCCGATAAACCCGACACCGGCGAGGCGCCCGAACCGGTCGCCGGCCGGAGCAACCTTCTCGATCAGGCAAAGCGCTGTGAGCGCAGCCATCCAGAGCAGGTTCATCACGCCGAGAACGAACATGAGCGCCATCGTCGCCCAGCAGCACCCCGCGCAGTTCAAGCCGTGGCGCCACCCCATCACCAACGCCCCGCGGCGGCCGGGTCGCCACTCCGCCATGAGAAAGCCCATCGGCGAGCGGCAGCCGGTCATGCAGGCGTCTTTCAGCGGCGCAAACTGATACAGGCCGGCGATAATGAGAAGGCCGCCCGCGAGGTACGGACTCGTGCTCGCCCCCATCGGCGTCAGCAAAGCCGCTGCGTGGAAGGCCCCCTGCATAAGAGCCGCTCCGGCACTGTAGCCGACCCAGACGAGGACGTATCCGACAACGAATAGAGCCGTGTTACCCATCGCGTTCTCGTCCGCACGGCGCCGGCTGATGCCGTGGAAGGTCAGCACCATCGGCGAGGCCGAGGGCAGCATCATCCCCATCATCATGATCGACCACATTCCAAAGGCGAGGCCGAATGCTTCCACGTTCCACGCCTGCCGGGGCGAGGCCGACGACGCCATGCTCATGTCGATCGCCATCTCTGCCATGTAGGCCCAGGAAAGGACCGTAAGAACAAGCAGTCCGGCTAAAATGAGCAGCCGATCTCGTTGAAGAACGGAGGTCTGTAACAACGGCGAAGACATAGAGGTCTGGGTTCGCAGGGAAAAACGGAGACCGGGGCAACCCTTTACTGGTGCTGATTCAAGACGACAGACGCGATCAGAGGGCCGCGATGAGCACCGAACGCAGTATGAGAACAGAGAGAAACAGAGACACTTCGCGCTGACTTAGACAGCATCGGCGGCCGGGAACCGCCCGCCCGCTGAGTGATGCTTTTCGAGGAATGATCGAACAGCTGCGTTGAATGCAGGTGCGTTCGCTTCATGCATCGTATGCGGCGCATCGGGAATTTCGGTTCGCTCGTAGCGTGGCAATAGTTCTTCAAGACGGTCGATCAGACGGTGAAACAGCCCGATGCTGTTTTCCCCGGTCACCAGCAGGGTAGGCGCCTGTATCTGCTGCACCTTCTCCACCTCAAGGGGCGAGAATCCCGGCCCGAGCAGCTCCGCTCGAAGACTTTCGGCGTTATCATGCACCTGCTTGCTACGAACCTCTGGAAGACCATCGTAGGCTCCGTCCCCTAACACGGCATCGACGAACGTCCGGAGACCGGTTTCCCGATCTCCGTGCTCGAACGCCTTCTTCGCCGGATCAATCCCCTGAATTCCGAGCCGCAAGATCCCTGCACCGGTTCGAGGACGGGTAAGCAACGTCTTGAGGAGTTCCAATACCTTCGGGTCGTTGCTTACGAATAGAGTGAGTACCGGGGGCTCAGCCAGCACAAGGCTTTGCACGAGAGACGGCTCCCGGATGGCAAGCAGCAGACAAAGGAATGCGCCGTAGGAATGTCCGACGAGATGTGCCGGTGCGGCGTCAAGTGAATGAATGAGCGCCCGCAGATCGTCGACGTGTTCGTCCATGATGTATCGCGCGCCGTCCGAAATGGGCTCATTCGGCCAGTGGTAGCGTCGACTGTACGAGATGACCCGAAATTCCTTGGCGAATGCTTCCGTCTGGGCAATCCACGTTCTGTGGTCGCTTGCAGAGCCATGGACGAACACGACGGGCTCGCCGTCACCGACGTCTTCATAGGTCAGATCCGCGCCATTGACGCTGGCTGTTGGCATGAGTTAGCTCTCCGGTTCTGATTCAGTGGATCTCCCTGGGCACCGGGTCGCTGCTGGCACCTCTACAGCGTTACTGATCGACGGCGACGGGCTCTGCCGGCATCGCATCGATCGGCTCTTCGAATCCAATGAACAGAACGCATTCTTCACCGACGGCACAGGACGCCTCGTGCGGCAGCTCCGCAGGACCGAACGCGTAGGTCCCCGGTCGCAGCACGACCGGGTCGTGGCCTTTATACGTGACCTGCATCTCGCCCGAGACGAGCACCATTCGTTCCACGGATGTATGTCGATGGGACGGGATGGCGGTGCCGGGCGCCATCTTGAAGAAAATATCCGCGTTGGGCTGGTCGGGAGCCCCTTGAAGCACGGCGATCGCGCAGCTCTCCGGCATAAACGCAGGACACGCTCCCCATTCGAGATCCGGGTCGTCCGCGGTCCACGTGTGGGGAGCGTCCTGCGCGTGGGCTCTCGGAGCGAACATCAGGAGAAAAAGTACGAGAATCGTAGAGGAAAACAGTGTAGGTTTCATGGGTTTCTTTCGTGGCAAGGGAGGAGAAACGGTCGCAGGTAACCGGACGGCCGTGAGCCATCTGACAGCCCCGATTCTCGCACTGCGGACATGCACGGTCACCGGCAGCGACGGAAGTGGAGGGCGAGGGGAGTGGCCCGCTCATTTCGCAGATCGTCAGGGTCCCGCGTAAGAGAAGGGGGAGAGCAGCGCATTGCGACCGGCCACGTCGAACTCGATGCCATGAGCGTCGAAGTGTGCGCGACTTGCTCTCGCAACCGTGGCCGGATGTCCGGGCGCCACGGCGAGCGGGTGATCCTGGACGGTCGGTGCTTCCCCGTTCTGCCCCTCGATCGGTGCCACGTCGGCACATCCAATCTGGCCGACCTCACCGATGCGAAGCCGCCCGTGCTTCCCGTCGGTCTCGAATGCCATCGGGACGACCTCGACCGCACGGACCTCGCTGATGAGTTCGGTTAGATGCGCCGGGTGGCCGCCCGCCTCGCCGCCGAAGATCGTCGCCAGCGCGTCCTGCTGCGGTTCGTCGGCCCGACGGTCCAGATACAGAGCAGCTTTCCAGTCGCCGTCGGCCATGTTGCCCGGTGTGTGAAGTGCCACGACGACGTTCAGGTCGTCAAGCTCGGTCCCGCTGTACGTACCCTTCTCAATGTGCCAGGCAACCATGGCCGTGCACGTCCCTTCCGTCGGGTCGCTCAGCATGATGCACGGACAGGCAACCTCGCACGTGCAGGCTTCCATGTACTGGCCCTCGAGTTTCCATTGATCGGTCATGGGATGCGTTGTGTCTGCGCGTTCAATGTAGATGATGTATCGCTACAAGCACGATCAGAGGCACGAAGCGAGGCCACGCTGACGTCGTGCTCCTGCTACGAGCTCACGATGTGCCCCGTATTCTTCTCGTGCGATCCCTCACCTCTACATTGCGTGAACCACGGACGCATCACGACATACCGGACTCGTTTTTTTGAAGGGTGCAAACGACGACCGTCGACGGGCAGGGGCCTGGCAGGTCCATCCAACTGCATCACGCGAGATACGGCGCGTCCTCTCAGATCCCGCGGGGACGATGCCGGACGACAAGAGACGAGGCCGGGGAGCGCATGACGACGGTCGATGCACATCCGACGCAGGAGATGAATGGGAGCCCAACCTGTAGCGGCCGACCGGGTCGGATCATGGCTCCTTTTTGAGGCCGTCCTCCACGGGCATAGGAGCCTCACGTGCGCTCCGCGCCGCGGATCAATGCCGAGCGCCCGGGAGCCCGAAAGAAATCATACTGGAACTTACCCAAATCATGTTCGTAATTCCGTATGCTTTTCGGGTAGGACTCATCGGGCGAATACGACATGCGCTTCGGGCGAGCCGAGGTCTGATTTCGCGACCTTCACCTATGGTGAGAGCGACCATCCAGACCCACGTTGGCTTTTGCTTCGAGAGGTACTGGACTACGACTGGAAGCAGGAATACGTGCACGGGAGTCAAGGGTCTATCGCTCCAGACGCGCCACCGCAATTTAGCCCACTTCCTGAAGGTGAAGGCTGGGAACCGTACGGCAAGCCGATGCAGGGCAAACCCTGGTACGGGAAGGTGCAAATCTTCCTTCGACACACCGGAAAGACGATGGCCAAAGCGGTCGGCAGGTTCTACACAGATAGCCTGGCTCGCCTGCAAACCGACGGCGATCCCGAAGACGTGCGCATCGTTCCCTCGTATGAGTACTAACGATCGTACGCCAGCGCTGGAATGGACGAAAAGCGCGTCCATCGGCGCTTCGCTCAGTAATTTACCAGTACTCTCGCTTTTCTGACTGCTGTGACGCGACGTTTCGCACCTGAGATTTGACCATTATAGCGTTTTCAAATCTATGCTCATTTTCCAGCTCGTTCTTGTTATGAGCATTTTCTTCGCAGCCGTTTTGCCTGGGGGAGATGTGAACGCTCAGAGTACGAACCTCGCCCGGACAACTGTATTTGGCGAGGCGGGTGGAAATGGATGGATCTATTCGGTAAATGCGGATTACCGACTCAGTCAAAACGTAAGTGTTCGAGCTGGACTGACAGCAATCGAAACTGCAGGGATAGGCCTCTACGGAGGCCCCCTTATGGTGACTTTTCTTCCTGGTTGGAAGGCCCACCGGGCCGAAATGGGAGCTGGTATGTTGCTCGGTTATCTGGCTAATCGCTCGTTCGAACCGCATTTTGGATCGGACCCTGAACCTGGAGAGGCAAACGGAATGGCAATTCCGACACTCAGCGCAGGCTACAGGTATCAGCAGTCAGAAGGCGGACTTTTCCTTCGAGTGGCGTACACGCCCGTCATCGCTGAAGGGGATTTGAGTCACTGGGCCGGTCTCGGAGCAGGCTACACATTCCCACGATAGTTAACGAGTGCATTACCACCCCATTGCAGCCGGCGACGGGATATAGCGGATTTCGCAAGGTGATACGCCCGAATGCCCGTCAAACGGTTCGTAGCCCGTCGCGCCTGAACTTCCACGCTATACAACCTTCCTATGGAAGTCACTTCGCATTTCATCCAACACACGGATTTTTCCTCCTCCGAAGGCGAGCCGCTTACACATGAGGAGGCGAGCCGCCTCATGCGGCAACCACACTGGGAAGAAGAACTCGCCCAGTGTAAGCCAGAGGACGAGGCAGGCGAGACCTGGTGCCGTCCCAATTTCTCAATCATCGCAGAAGACGGCAGCCGCTTCCAGGTCGTCTTTCTCCCGGAAGGAAAAGCGTACTTCACATATGCCTTCAAGGAGAAGTGGGTCAGCTTTCTTCCATTCGCAAACACACGCTTTCAGTCGAGTCCGCCTATGGCACGTGAGAAGATGGAAAAAGCCCTGCGCTGCTTCTATGCCGGGGAGCACGGCCGTCTGATGGAGTGGGGCTACGAGAAGGCGTGATGCTTTGAGGTGGTGTCACAAGACCATCGTCGCGGACATAGGGCGGGTGCTGTTTTCTGCCGGGTCCATCACCATGGAAATCGATCGCTTCGGTCATACGTCGGCGTGGCCTTTGAGGGTTATGGCCTGGTCTTGCACTGAGCACATATCACCGGTTCGAGGAAGATCAGCTACATGTTGAGGTCCGGGAGGACCTGGATCCAGCGCCTGTTTGGAAAGTGACCGTAATTACGATACTGGGACTGATCGTATCGATTCTTCTTTCCGCTATTCTTGTCGTCGCAATAATCCTTTCACCGCTTTCAATACCTGGATAGTGCCGTGCAGTATGATATGCCAGAGAGGCGCGAATCATGTGATCCCTACGCGCTTCAAGGAGTGGCACCGCTGAAACGGATTGCTCCGATTACTTTGGCGGCACCGGTTATAGGCGAACAAATTTCGACCGCCGAATCGTGTCGGACACCGATTTACGTTTTCTCAGGCGAGGCGAGCGCGACAACACAAACGCATCTAGCGTATTCAGCAGAACGAAAGTGGTCCCGAGAACACGCTCATGCGTCCGACTTCACCCCCCCTAAAGTTCTGGCCCATGCTTCGCTTTGCGTGTCTACCGGCTTTCGCGCTCGTTCTTGCGTTGCGTCCGGCCGTCGCTCAAGTGGGTGAAACAGCTACTTCGCCGGCGGAGGCCTACACGGGCTGCTACAGCGTGTCGGTGGAGACCTGGCCGGACTCTTTGCAGCACATCACGTCCGCGCCGGACATTCCCGCCTGGGTCAAATTGTCACCTGATTCGTCGCCGCACTTTTCACCGGAGGAGGGACGAATGCTTGAATCCCCCGGTACCGGCGATTTGGGGCCGTTTCGGTACTGGATCCCGCTGCGGGATGGAATCCTGCTGAGTCGGTACTTGCACCCCGTTGCGATGTCCATCCGCGTCCACGAGCGGCCGGACCCGATCGGTACGTTTACGGGACATCTCGTCGTTGTGACCGATGCGATCCGCCCCGGCAGGCCGAGTCGCGGATCTGTGCGGGCGCGCATGACGCGACGCACGTGTCCAGAATCCTAGCTGCGTGACACGGTGCAGCGCCCGACGACCAGCAAGTGCCGACGCAAATCAGCCCAAGCATTTGGCTGTATGCTTTGCTATATTTAAGCATCGGTGTGTTCCTGGCGCCCGGAAAGTCAGCATTCTTCAATCTTCTCGGCCCCGGCACGGTCGGTCGTCTGTCTCTATCATTCGATCTCGGAAATGAGGATATCTACGATGATCGCACCAGCGCGCCTGCTCGACTCTATTCTCCTTGCTGTACTCGTCGCTGGTGGCGCACTTATCGGAACCGGGTGCGACGGACCGGGGAATGGCATGCAGGACCAGGACATGCAGGAGGACAACCCGGCCGCCATCTCCTACGAATTGGAGGCCCGGCCGAACGACGGGGCGTTCCCGCTCGGTCGGAGCGGCCAGGTGACGATGTACGACCTGGGCGGCGACTCCACCCTCGTGACGCTAGACCTATCTGCGAGCTTGAATCGGCGCCCGGACCCGGGCCCTCCGCAGGTTTCCTTCGCTGGGTCCATCCGCCGCGGCCCCGTGTCCCTTGAAGGGGAGCGAATCCATCGCTTAAGCCCCATCGATGCGCGGACAACCACGCTCGAGAGCGCCCGCCTGATACCGAAACCGATCGACGCATTTCTGGATTTCGACGGGCACGTCCAGATTCGCGAACGCATCGGGGATTCTACGGTGATAGCTGATGGCAACATCGGGGCGAACGCCGACGGCACCACGAGAGACCCGGGGCTCGACCTCGTCACGGACCCGCGGACGCAGGTCATCGATCTCCGCGCCGTGCAGAACGATGGGCGCGCCGTGCCGGATGGACGTTCAGGGACCGTCCGGTTTCGGGAACTGACCTCTGGGAAAACGCTGGTAACGGTCGCACTGGACTCTGCGCCGTCCTCCGGCGGGACCGGAGCCGACGTGTCTCATCCGATCTCCATCCGCGGGAGGAGTGCGTCGGGGGGCGGCGACATCTTGCTCTCACTGAGCCCGATC
The DNA here is from genome assembly GCF_051155795.1 of Longibacter sp. Classification (NCBI taxonomy): domain Bacteria; kingdom Pseudomonadati; phylum Rhodothermota; class Rhodothermia; order Rhodothermales; family Salisaetaceae; genus Longibacter; species Longibacter sp. Next base: position 9,479 of record NZ_DAXETW010000099.1, on the reverse strand, counting down.
AGCGGCAGGGACCCCGCGGCGAGAAGCTCGAGAGTCCTTCGGAAACGGTTCAATTTCTTCACCGACATCGACGGGCACGTCGCTGTGTACGAGAGCAACGCGAACCGCTCGACTGTTATCGCCCGCGGCAATATTGAGGCACACGCGTCTTTCTCTGGCAACGACGACGCGGACGACAGAGCTTCCATGCAGGACAGGCAGGAAGGTACGTAGTGGAAAGCAGATCGCATGTGTGATTGCTTCTTTCCGTGTTGCAGCAAGCCGTCCGAAACGAAAGGTTAGGCTGCTGACCTTCAGCGTCCGACGCGGATGCTTTCGGTATAACACAACGTATACGGCCTGCGCTTACGTTGCGGAAACGATGCGTCCGACGCCGGTCTTCGGCATCAAGGTGGCATTTGCTGACGTCGATGCCAGCGGAGGTGGTAAGCTGGGCTGCAGCGGTCTTGTCTGTGAAAGGAAAGGAGCGTAGCGTTCCAGGGACGTCTTCTGGCGTCCGACCTCCCGTCATGGTCTCCGCAGCTGATATTGCATCGATACAGTCTCGGTGTCGCAGCCATGCCGCGACCTTGCATACTCCTCTGCTTTGTGGAGCGGCCACGCGGAGGCCGATGTAACGGAAAGGCTCTGGGTATCGGAGCAAACGAGCTTAACAAGCCTGGCACGTCTAGAGCCCCCAAGTCCTGGCAACGGACGTAAAGAACCGGTCCCGCTTCTCACCGAGACAGGGTGCCGCATCCATGTCCACATCGTCTGTGTCCATTCGGCTCCTCAATTCTGCCGACCAGGAGGTGCTCGCTGACGTGGCCCCGGACGTGTTCGACGGCCCGATCCAATCCGACCTTGTAGCCGAGTTCTTGTCGGACGACCGCCACCACCTTGCTGTTGCCCTCGATGCAGGACGCGTTGTGGGACGCGTTGTGGGAATCGGGTCGGCCGTTCATTCCGTCCACCCAGATAAGCCGACTGAGCTCTGGATCAACGAGGTTGGTGTAGCCCCCACGCACCAGCGCCGTGGCATTGGCCGGTCATTAGTCCAAGCACTCCTGGAGAAGGGCCGGGTTCTGGGGTGCGTGGAGGCGTGGGTACTGACGGATGAAGAGAACACGCCTGCTCGACAACTCTACGGGAGCGCCGGAGGCGAGGAGTTAGCCGTCCCGTGTACGTGACGTTTGATCAACAGCACCAGTAGGTGCTGCGACATAACGCGACCCGTTGCGCCGCACGTTTGCCCAGCCCTCGATGTCTCTTTCGCGTCGCCAGTGCGTCTTCGCACGGGCTGGCTCCGCGGCCTGTCTGCGGCCTGTACAATTGTCCAGACCGAGGCAGGCTGAAACCGCGTAGTAAGCGATCGTCGCGTTCCCTCTACCGTATTCCACGGCGCTGCACGAAACGATGGGCCTATGCTGTATTCGATCGCCATCAGCATTTGGTCGTACATCTTGCTATATTTCGGTAGCTGTCCTCTCTTGCCCACCGCCTGTGGGTGCTATCCGCTATCGAGCCCCTGATTCACACAACGACGATTCAGAACAACGGCACCCGGGACGTAGACGGATGGGGAGACACCTCTGAAAATGGCAACTGGCCGGATCGCATTCGGCCTTTGCGTCCTCACCTTCGTCCTCTTTATTCTATTAACCAATACGGTTCTCTGAGGGATGTACCTTGGTTGGGGCTCCTTGTCCAGACGTGCGAGAACCGCAGGGGTAGGAGCCCTTCAACTCAACCGTGGTTCGGCCTCACCGACGAACCAATGCGAGCACGCGATTCGCCCAGATCCGTCCAATCAACAGATATCGACCGATGACTGAGCAAAAGACGTCAAGTGTACGCGACCGGCAAGACCCTCTTCGTGAGCGTTACGAGAACGCCCCCGACGAGGCGGCGATCACCGACCGAGCACGAACCACGGGAGGTACCGATACCGATGCCTTTCACGGCCACGTCGTACCCGGCAGTGAAGACCACGGTGTTACGTGGTCCTTTGGCATTCACCGCGCCGTCGGCGGGCATCACGACGCCCCGAACCCCGGAGACGTGCTGTGTGCTGCCCTCGGTGTTTGCCTGGATTCGACCATCCGCATGATCGCTGAGCGTCTGGGTGTCAAACTGACCTCTCTTGAGGTTGACGTCACAGCTGACGTTGATGTTCGAGGAACGCTGCTCGTCGACCGAACCGTCCCTGTTGGCTTTCAAGGAATGCAATGCCACGTCGACATCGACGCCGCCGAGGGTACCGACCCGAAGCTGATGAAGAAGCTTCTGGCCGCTGCCGAGCACAGTTGCGTCGTTCTGCAGACGCTGCGTTCCGGCGTACCGGTTGAGACAACCTTCGACGGCGCCGACAATCCGGGCACAGGCTGATCGGTACCTGCAAGTGTTCGACCTACAGAGCAACGCATGCAAATCTTACCAACTGACCCCTACAATCGCGCTGTAGCTGAATATGCGAGGGGCCTGCTGCAGCCAATGTGGAGGGGGGATAAATTACTACAAGCCGACACCGCGCAGGACTGTCCCAGCGGGATCGTGGGGGTGACCCATGTCGCACCGGCCTGTCACACCTGCGTGACGGTCTATTCTTTCAGGTGACATGCAAGAGTACGATCAGATTGCCGAGTGGTACGTTGCGGCGCGCGATCCGGACGTCGGCATTCCGGATGTCGCGGATGTCGCTCGCAGGCTATCTCCCCGCGCATGCGTCCTGGATCTGGGGTGCGGGGACGGCATTCCGATCTCCCGGTTCCTTGTCCGGGAAGGGTTCGACGTCGTTGCACTGGACAGTTCGCCGGAGATGATCGCTCGCTATCGGGCCCACTTCCCCGACGTTCCGACGCGTTGCACCCGAGCCGAAGAGGCCGACTTCCCGACCGAGTCGTTCGAGGCTGTCGTCGCCTGGGGCGTTCTGTTTCACCTGCCGGAGGCCAAGCAGCGAGTCGTGGTCCGGAAGGTTGCATCTTGGCTGAAACCGCGTGGACTGCTCCTCTTCACGTCGGCGGAAGTCGAAGGAGCCACCGAAGGCGAGATGAACGGAGTGACCTTCCAGTATATATCGCTGGGCGTAGGCGGGTACCGGGATGTGATAGAGAACGCCGGGATGCGCCTGCAGACCAGCCACCACGATGCGTGGGATAATTTCGTGTTTGTCGCGGAGAAAACGGCGTAGCGATGCGCAACGGGTCTGCTTTCAAGTCAGACCTTTCGATCCTCATTTACCTCCGACGAACGACGCTTTCCCTAGAGGGCGACGCCTACTTCTCTTCGCTTGCGGTCGGTGTCGTCGGTCCGAGGCGTCTCCCCGGTTACCCGAAGGCCGCCGGCGAGGGGCGCCCGGGATGATACTCGCGGCTCCGGACGCCCATCCCCGCACCGGTTCAGTAACTGATGACCGTGTCCGCGTTCATGAAGAGCGCGGTGATCGATTCCGGCGTGCCCATCGTGAAGCCATCTCGCAACTCGTCCGGCTCCACGCCTCCGAGTTCAGCGCAGTGCGGACAAACAAGCACCGAACCCCCGCCGTCGATGTAGTTCGACAACAGCGTGCTGAGGTCCGAGTCGCCGTATGTTAGGAGCGGTTGCCCCTGTTCGCCCATCCGCACGGCTTCGCGGTCGACGAAAATGGTGACGTCGGCACCGGCTTCTTGCATCTGGTGCGCCAGGCTGACGCCCATCGTGGTAGAATGCAGATCGTTGGAATACTGTCCAATGTGGACGACAACGTTTTTCTCTTCCTCCTGGGCAAATGCGGGCGCTGTCGCCGCTGCGACCAGCGTGACCAACAGGGCGAATACAGTCAGGAAAAGCGCCTTAGAGGTGAATGTGTTCGGGATTGTATTCATCATCGTACGATGTTGATGGTGAAGAAAGGCCGATCCTTCCCCCATTGTACGAAGCCGGCCTGCCGGATACAGTAGTATCAGCGCACACTGATCCGGGGAAAGGACGATCGTTCGACCAAATGGGCAGTCCCCGTCGTCTAAACCACGGACTGAGATGCGGACCTCAACGGCTGCGGTCCTCGACTCGCAGGGAACCTTCGACGCACCGGTTCCGGTCGTATCCCATACCGCCGTCACGCGGACCGGCATGCCACCTCCGTGCGCTGTGCATGCCTCGCCGGTCCCTTTCCAACGCAACCCTGATTGTTCCGTGACCGCGGACGTCTCCCTGGAACCCATCGCACCGCATCACGCCGAGGACGTGCAGCGCCTGGCGTCGGATCCGGACGTTGTGGCCACAACGAACCTTCCGGAACCCTATCCGGAGAACGGAGCCGCCGCGTGGATCGCTTACGTCATGCCCAAACACGAGGCGGGAGAGGAATATGCCTTCGCGATCCGAAAGGCCAACGGCCCACTGGTCGGCGTCTGCGGGCTGGTCGGTGTAACGGAGGAGGTCGCCGAACTTGGCTTCTGGATCGGCAAACCGTTCTGGAATTGCGGATACGCGACGGCGGCCGGCCGGGAAACCGTGCGCTTTGCCTTCGAGACCGTCGGCATCAACCGGGTCTTTGCCCGCCCTCTCGAATGCACTGCCCCGTCGCGCCGCGTGCTTGAGAAACTGGGTTTCGCCTTTAAGCACACGGAGACGCACGAGAACCCATAGTGGAGTGACAAGGACCCGATCGCCCGCTACGAGATCACCCGTGCGGATTGGATGGCGGCGGCGTGACGGCGAAATGTGCTATCAGTGTCGCTTTCTTCATTCATCATCTTCTACATTCATCCGACGAGGAGCACAGAATGGGCTGGGACATTGTCGCCCTGATCGTACTGTCCATCGGGATCGTCTACGCGGCGAGTCTCGCATTCGGGGCCCTGCGGTGGAACGGAAAAACACAGGCGTTACGAAGCCGGCTCGACGCCGCACGGCCGCCAGTCGGTAAACGGACCGTCGATTTCGGCGACCTCGACGGACTGCCCGCCCCGGTTCAACGCTACTTTCGAACGGTGCTTACGGACGGGCAACCGGTCGTCACCCGTGCGCATGTACAGCATGAGGGCACGTTCAACATGAGCGAGACGGGGGAGCAGTGGAAGCCGTTCACGTCCGAGCAGTGGGTCTCCACCCATCGCCCGGGGTTCGTGTGGAACGGTCGCGTGGCCGTTCTGCCGGGCGTTCCGGCGCGCGTCCACGATGCCTACATTGCCGGAGAGGGCATTCTGAACGTCGCGCTGCTCGGCCTCGTCTCCATTGCGGACCTTCGTGGCAAGGGCGAACTGGCCGACGGCGAGCTCATGCGGTATCTTGCCGAGGCGTCCTGGTACCCGACGGCTCTGCTGCCAGGCCCGGGCAACACCTGGGAGGCGGTTGACGAGCGTTCCGCTATCGCCACGCTGACCGACGGAGACACTGACATCACGATGCAGTTTGCGTTCGACGATCAGGGCCTGATCGAGACCGTGCGGGCCGAGGCACGCGGCCGAACGGTGGGGGACGAGATCGTGCCAACGCCGTGGCAGGGGCGGTTCTGGAACTACGAGCAACGAGACGGCATGCTCGTGCCGATCGATGCCGAGGTGGCATGGCTGCTGCCGGAAGGCGAAAAGGCATACTGGCGAGGCCATATCACCCACCTGGACTACGACCGTGCGTCGGCAGGAGAAACCGATTGAAGCTCATTCCAGCCACCGCGTCGAAGCAAGCGCCGGTCGTACCGGACATCATCACGTCAATCTGGGAGGTACCACCGTGAGTGAAGCCGTGACCAAGGCTCTTCGTGCAGACCTGGAGGGTCACATCGACTTAGCCTACAGGTCGCGCATCCGTGACCACTTCAACATGGACGTGTCGACCTTTCTGGGCGTCCGGATTCCCGTCGTGCGAAAAATCGCCGCCGCACACTTCTACGACGTCAGGGACCGATCTATTGAGGACATCCTCGATCTCTGCGAGGATCTGCTGACAGCGGGTACGTACGAGTATAAGGTCATCGCCTTCGACTGGAGCTATCGCTGCAGACGAAGCCTGGCCCCGGAGCACTTCGGCGTGCTCCACCGGTGGCTCGCGCACTACGTGAATGACTGGACCGACTGCGACGACTTCTGCACGCACACGCTCGGCGCGTTCCTCGTCGACCATCCCTCCTTCCTTGAGAAGGTGAAACCGTGGACCGCGTCTCCCAATCGCTGGATGAGGCGAGCTTCCGCGGTCTGTCTCATCTACGGCCTTCGACGCGGCAAGCACCTTGAGCCGGCCTTCGAGGTGGCCCGGGCTCTGTTTCAGGACGAGGATGACCTGGTCCACAAGGGATGTGGCTGGATGCTGAAAGACGCAAGCAAACGGTATCCGGACGAGGTCTTCGACTTCGTGATGGCGTGGCGTACGTCGATGCCGCGGACGACGCTCCGGACCGCAGTGAAGCTTCTCGACGAGGACCGGAAGCGAACAGCCCTATCTATGCCGGCGTAATCGGCAGAGCGTGCCGGGCACCGATCGCGCCTCGACCTGAGGCGTCATGTAGCTTTCTGCTCATGGCGATCTGCCCTCCCAAACGTATGATGTCGGCATCCGTCGATGCCCGACACTCACACTCCGGCGCCGATCGTGAATTGTTTCCGTCTATTCATCATCAGCATCGTCATCCTCCTCGGCGCGTGCTCCAATCCCCCCGACAGGGAGGCGCGCGTGGGACGGACCGGCCTCGCGTTTACGGACGCCGGGCGTACGGCCTGGACGGGCGAGGGCCCGCGCCCGATCACCACGACGGTCTGGTATCCGGCGGATTCGACTGCACAGGAGGTGGCGTGGACCGTGGGCGTCTTCCGTGCGGGCTGGACAGCGCCGGATGCACCGCTTTCGGATCGAAACGCGCCGCTGCCGCTCGTCATCCTGTCGCACGGCACGGGCGGGGCGGCCGCACAGCTCTCCTGGCTGGCGGAGGAACTGGCATCAAACGGATACCTCGTCGCCGCCGTCCACCATCACGGCAACACCGCGCTGGAGGAGCGGCTGGTCCCGCACGGGTTCGTACTCTGGTGGGAGCGGGCACGGGACGTTCGTACCGTCATCGACGCGCTACTTGCAGACGCACGGTTTGGCCCGCACATCGACAGCACCCGGATCGGCGTCGCCGGGTTCTCTCTCGGAGGCTACACAGCTCTCTCCGTGGCCGGTGCCCGCGTGGACCGGGCCGCCTGGGAGCGGTACTGCGAAACGCACCGTACCACGCCGACCTGCTCGCTCCCCCCTGAGGCGCCTTTCACAATGGCGGAGGTCGAGGCATCCCTGTCGACGGATCAACGGGCACAGGCGTCGCTCCGCGAGGCCGGTCGGTCGTTCCAGGACCCCCGCATCGGCGCCGCGTTCGCCATCGCACCGGTGCTCGGGCCCGCCTTCGACCCGGAAAGCCTGGCAAACGTATCAATCCCCGTCCGAGTCGTCGTCGGTACCGCCGACGATCAGGCCGTGCCCGACGTCACCGCCCGACCGGTCGCACAGATGATCCCGAGCGCAGACCTGGAGATGATCCCCGGCGCCGGGCACTACACCTTTCTGGCGCCATGTAGCCTCCGTGGCCGCCTCTTCATGCGGCCCCTCTGCGCAGATGAGGACGGAATCGATCGCCGCGACGTCCACAAACGGGTGGCAGCCGACGCGCGACGGTTCTTCGATCGGTCGCTTCCCTCCTCGGATTGACGGTCGCCACCCGTTCAGGCCTGGATCTCCGCTGGCAAGCCCGAACACCCCCAGTAGCCGGCGTAACCGGTCCCCGCGATCGGTCCTCCTCGACACAACGGCGATGGCCCTGGCCGTCCCCCGCTCGCAGGTACACTGGGCATGGGCTCGGCAACCAGCGCACGCCCCAGCAGCATGCGGACCGTCATCGAATGTAGCCGGGTCCCTCCCGTCGACGAAGCCGAAGGACGTTCATCGAAGGCTGTAGCACGTCACTATTGAAGATCGTATCTTTCGCCTGTCATCCGCGATATGGACGGCCGCTTCCGCGCTGTCGATGGTCGTATCCCCTCTCCCGGTTCCCGCGATACTCATGAGACGACTGCTGTGGGTAGACTGTATCGGCGCCGCGGTGGCCGGCGTGACGGTCATCGCTGTCAGTGGGTGGCTCAGCCGTCTGGAGGGACTGCCGCAAGAGGTACTCCTGTTTACCGGAACGGTAAACCTGCTGTACGGCGCCTTCTCCTTCTCGCTGGCCGTGCGCGCGGAGCGCCCCCTGGCGCTGATCCGCCTCCTGGTCGCCGCAAACCTGACATGGGCGTTTGTGTGCCTGGGACTGCTGGGACTATTCGTCGAGAACGCCACCCCGATCGCCTTCGTCCACTTCGTCGGGGAGGCCGTGTACGTCGGCGGACTGGCTATTCTGGAATGGCGCAATCGGGACCTGCTCCGCCATGCGGGGCAACGGGCCCGACGCACGCGCCCGGCGGACCGGTGAAGAGACATCTGCCCCGACCCGCAGGAGCACAACGGCCCCTTCCCGCTCCCGCATTTCCGTATCGGTTTTCGTATCCTGTTGGTGTGTGCATTTTTCCGTGCTCTTTCCGCAGTCGATGGATCGACGCGGCTCAGGACCTTCCCCGCAGCATCACGTGCTGGCCGGTGACCGACCATCGCCACGCGCTCTATCCTACTCCGAACGATCATGCTGGCAGCCAATGCCGGACTCATCCTAACGACCATGTTGGAACCCAATGTCGGACTCATTCTGTGGAAAATGTTCGCCCTGGCATCGCTGGTGCTTTACCCGTTGAGTCTCATCTGGGCCTATCGAGATGCGGAAAAGCGCGGCCGGAACGGTCTGCTGCTGGTCATCCTGATCGCCATCACGTGGATCATCGGACTCTTCGTCTGGCTTGTCGTGCGCCCGGAGAAAGATGTCGCCGCGGCATGATGCACATAGGGGAATATTGAGGTTTCAGCGTTCGGGCATTGATGCCCTGCGCTCGAACCTGGCACCGTAACCCTCCGCCCGTCATCTCCCTTTCTAAACGACCTGCCTCATATATATGCGAACTGTCCGTCTCGGCCTGGAGTGGTTTTTGAATCCCGATCATACGCCGCTTCTCATCGCACAAGAAAACGGCTGGTTTCGGGAGGCCGGCATCGACCTTGAAGTTATCGAACCGGAGGAGCATCTGGATGCCGTCGACGCCATCGAGGACGGCACGATGGACCTCGCGATCACCGAACCGCTTCATCTCGTCGAGGACGGTGCCACCGGCCACTCCGTCGTCGGCTTCGCTCGCTTTCTCCACACGAACGGGGGCGTGATGTACCGCACCGACGGTGACATCGAGCGGCCGCGCGACATGGCGGGAGCCCGCATCCAGTACCCCGGCGCCCCCGGCCCCGGCGGACCGGCAATCGTCGGCACCATGATCGAAGCGGACGGCGGGACGTACGACGAAGACGCCTTCACGCCAGTAAACCGCGGTTTTTACCACACCAATGCCCTCGCTGACGGGGATGCGGACGTTGCCACGCTTGCGTTTTACAACTTTGAGGTCGTGGAAGGC
>NZ_DAXETW010000098.1:0-12564 GCF_051155795.1 Longibacter sp. | reverse complement strand
GCCCGACGGACCTACGCCAGGTCGAACCGGTCGAGGTGCATGACCTTGGAGAAGGCATCGGCGAAGTCCTGAACGAACTTCTCCTCCCCGTCCGCGGCACCGTAAACCTCGGCGATCGTGCGGAGGCGGGAGTTGGAGCCGAAGATGAGGTCAACACGGGTGGCACTCCACTTCGTTTCGCCCGTCTCTCGGTCCCGGACCTCGAAGAGCTCCTTATCGTCGGAGACCGGCTCCCACTTATTGTCCATGTCGAGCAGGTGAACGAAGTAGTCGTTCGTGAGCTGCTCCGGCCGGTCGGTGAAGACGCCGTGTCCGTCGGCCTGCTTGTGGACGGCGTTTAGCGTGCGCATGCCGCCGACCAGCACCGTCATTTCCGGCGCCGTCAGATCCAGCAGGTCGGCCCGGTCAATCAGGTACTCTTCGGGCGTCCAGTCCCGCTCCAGGTCGTCGGCGATGTAATTGCGGAAGCCGTCGGCCTTCGGTTCGAGCGGCTCGAACGACTCCACGTCGGTCTGCTCCTGCGTGGCGTCGGTGCGCCCCGGCTCGAACGGCACCTCCACGTCGTAGCCGGCATCGGCCGCCGCTTGCTCCACCGCCGCGCAGCCGCCGAGCACGATGAGGTCGGCCAGCGAGACGCGGACGTCGTCATCGCGACCGTCGTTGAAGTCGTTCTGGATGCCTTCCAATACCATCAGCGCGCGGGACAGCTCGTAGGGCTCGTTGGCTTCCCAGTTGCGGTGCGGCTCCAGGCGAATCCGTGCGCCGTTGGCGCCGCCGCGCTTGTCGCTCCCGCGATAGGTCGCCGCGGAGGCCCAGGCGGTCTTCACGAGACGGGAGACCGACAGGTCCGAGTCCAGGAGCGTCTCCTTGAGCTCGGCGATCTCTTCGTCACCGATCAGATCATGATCGACCGCGGGCACGGGGTCCTGCCAGATCAGGTCTTCCTCCGGCACCTCCGGCCCGAGGTAGCGATCCTTCGGCCCCATGTCGCGGTGCAGGAGCTTGAACCAGGCGCGGGCGAAGGCGTCCTGGAACGTGTCCGGGTTGTCGCGGAAGTCCTCAATGATCTCGCGGTACGCCGGGTCCCGCTTCAACGCGATATCCGTCGTCAGCATCATCGGGTCGACCTTCTTCGACGCATCGTGGGCGTCGGGCACGGTAGCCTTGAGCTCTTCGTCGACCGGCTTCCACTGCCATGCGCCGCCCGGCCCTTTGTGCGCTTCCCACTCGTAATCGAGCAGGTTGTCGAGGTAGCCGGTGTCCCACTGCGTCGGCGCCGCGGTCCAGGGACCTTCGATGCCGCTGGTGATGGTATCGGCCCCCTTGCCGGTGCCGTGCGCGTTCTGCCAGCCGAAGCCCTGCTGCTCGATCGAGGCGGCTTCGGGCTCGGCGCCGACGTGGTCGTCGGTGTTGGCCCCGTGCACCTTGCCGAACGTGTGCCCGCCGGCGATGAGGGCGGCGGTTTCCACGTCGTTCATGGCCATACGGCCGAACGACAGGCGGATCCGCTGAGCGGACCACTCCGGATCCGGGTTGCCTTCGGGCCCTTCGGGGTTGACGTAGATGAGCCCCATCACCGTTGCGCCGAGGCGGCCTTCGAGTTCGTCCTCCTCGTTGAACCGGTCCCACGTTTCCATCTCGTCTTCCGGGCCCCAGTCGATCGACTTGTCGGGCTGGTAGTCGTCGATCCGACCACCGCCGAAACCGAACGTCTTGAAGCCCATCGATTCGAGGGCGACGTTTCCGGCCAGCACCATGAGGTCGGCCCAAGAGATCTTGCGACCGTACTTCTGCTTCACCGGCCAGAGCACACGCCGGGCCTTGTCGAGGTTGGCGTTATCCGGCCAGCTGTTGAGCGGGGCCAACCGCTGCCGTCCACCGGACGCACCGCCGCGACCGTCCGTGGTGCGGTACGTGCCGGCGGCGTGCCACGCCATCCGGATGAAGAGTGGACCGTAATGCCCGTAATCGGCCGGCCACCACTCCTTCGAGGTCGTCATCACGTCCTCGATATCCTGCTTCAGCGCCGGGTAGTCCAGGTCCTGAAACGCCTCGTTGTAGTCGAAGTCGCCCCTCCAGGGGCCGACGTCCTGGGCGTTTTGGTCGAGGATCTCGATATCGAGACTGTCGGGCCACCAGTTGCGGTTCGTCGCAGGCGTTCTTCGCTGCGCGTTGGACGAACCGTTGGTGTGTACAACCGGGCAACCGCCGGTCTCACTTGTGTTTTCCATAGACGCGTCGTGGGAGGGAGAGTCGTTTGACATAGTCACTGCGCAGTTTGTGAAGGGTAGGCGATACGAAGAAGACGAGGTCTTCAAAGCCTGCTCCGCGGGCACGTCGGAGGGAGAGAGCACCGTCTCGGGACAGCCGATTCGAGAACCACCCGTTCGGCCGGTAGAGGCATCGAAGCCGGCACGCGATCACGTCGCATGCGCTGCGATCGTTCTCGCCGTGCGTCCGTCTACCGGACCGCGTGTTCAGTCGACGCGGTTCGCAGAAGCGAACGCCGAGATTCCTTTGCCGGAAACGGTTTCAAAGGTGCGTACGGAGGGCCCGGTCAAATGGTGCAATCCGACGTCGCCAGACGCGCCGTCACGAACGGAAAACCCGTTAAATCGAGCCCGGCATTCCGGGCCGATATCGCAGGAAAACAGAAACGCCCCGCCGTCCGGGCCGCCGGCATGCGGAAGGCCCTGGGTCGACGGGGCGTCGCTCAGGCAAAGCAGGGGCAATCACCGTCAGCCGGCCACCACACGCATCGTTCCCTGCATCATCATGTAGTGCCCCGGAAAGGTACAGATAAATTTGTACGTTCCTGGCTCGCTGGGGGCCGTGAAGGTCATGCTGACCTTCTCCCCCGGATCGGCGAGGCCTGTCGCCGCGAGGACGGCGTCGTCTTCCGGAACGTAGTCGTTGCCGGCTGCTTGCATGGCCGCTTCGCCGACCCGCTGCACGAGGTCGTCACCGGTTCCGGTCAGAATCACGACATTATGCTTCATCGCGGGGCTCGTCGCGGTGTTGTTGAACGTGAGCGACACCTCCGTGCCGGCTTCCACGGTAAACTCGGTCTGCTCGTACTTCATCTGGTTGCCCGCCGGCTCGATGGTGACGTCGGAGACCGCCTCGGTTGTCGACGACGTTGCCGATTCGGTGGCAGTGTCAGGCGTCTCCGTGTCGGAGCCGCCGCAGCCGGCCAGGGCAATCATCAGGAAAAGAGAAACGAAAAGGGACAGGGTACGCATGGGTGCGAGGGACCTCGGTGGGTGATGGAACGAACGGACGGGCGAAGACCGGCAAAGAGAAGCCGGAAAAACCGGGAATGGCCCGGGCAACAGGGCAACCGTCCTCTTATTTAGAATGGTTATACAGAATACCTCGTGAGCATACGGGTGGTCCACCTGCGCGCAGGCGCTATTCCCGATTCGTTTGATCTTCTCCGAGCCGTACACGGGTGAGCGAAACGCCTTCTCGCCCCCATGACCAGCAGGAGCGTTTGCCTATTCTTTCACAGCCCGTCTTGTCTGCAACATTTGACCGTCTACCCCGACATACATACTTTAGCTACACCAAAACTATGATTTAGGGTTGACTAATAACGATCCGATGTACGTTCCCCGCGCATTCTGCACAGCTCTCGTTCTCCTGTTGCTCGTCCCGACGGCCTACGGTCAGGCCACGATCGAGGGCACCGTGACCAGTAACGATGCGTCCGTCCCGGGGGCGAACGTGCGCATTCTGGATGGGACGGAGGGGGCTGCGAGCCGGTCGGACGGGGGCTATCGCATCGCCGGCCTTAAGCCCGGCACGTACACGCTGATCGTCTCGGCGATGGGCTTCGAGACGGCGCGCGAGACGGTCACCCTTGCGTCCGGCGAGACCGAGCGGGTCGATTTTTCCCTGAACCCCACCGTCCTCCGGAATGACGAGGTCGTGGTCACGGCGACGATGCGGGAGCAGTACGTCACGGATTCGCCCGTAAAGGTCGACGTGATGGCGGCCGAGCGACTCCGGCGGGCGCAGGCGAGCTCCAACCTGATGGACGTGATCGGGAACGTGAACGGTCTCACGACGCAACTCAACTGTGGGGTGTGCGGCACCAACGCGATCCGCATCAACGGCGTCGAGGGGCCGAACACGGCCGTTCTCATCGACGGCATGCCAGTCATGGGCGCCCTTGCCAGTGTCTACGGTCTAAACGGCATCAGCCCGGCAATCATCGACCAGGTGGAAGTCATCAAGGGGCCGCAGTCGACCCTCTACGGCACGCAGGCCCTCGGCGGGGTCGTGAACATCATCACGAAGGATCCGGAAAACACGCCGACCGTCTCCGCCGAGGTGTATGGACGAAGCACTGCGGAAAAGAGCGTCGATCTCGCCGTGTCGCCGTCTGCCGGACGCGTGAAGGGGTTTTTGAGCGCGAACGCCGTACAGATGGAGAACTACGTCGACGACAACAACGACGGATTCGCCGACGTCCCGAAACGCTCGCGCGTCGCCCTCTTCGGCAAAGCCACTGTCGACAACCAGCGGGGGGCTACGATCGGCACCGTGGCGGCGAAGGTTTACGGGGAGAACCGGACGGGCGGCGTGCCCGGTTACTCGGACGACGTCCGCGGATCCGACCGTACATACGGGGAGTCGATCTACACGCGACGCGGCGAGGTGATGGGTAGCTACACGCCGCCATCCGTCGAGGGACTTCGCGTGGCGGGCGCCTTCACCTACCACGACCAGGACAGCTATTACGGTACGGAGCACTATGTCGCGGAGCAGACGATCTCGTTCGGGCAGGTGACGTACGATGCGCCGGCGTCGGATGCCGTCGATCTCCTTGCAGGCGCCACGCTTCGATATCAAACCTATAATGACAACACGCCGGCGACGGCGTCCGGCGCGGACCGGCGCACCGTGCCCGGCATCTTCGGCCAGGCAACGGTGAGCGCGGGCAATGTCACGGTCCTCGGCGGCCTTCGCATCGATCATCACGCCGCGCACGGGCCCATCTCGGCACCGCGGCTATCCCTGAAATACCGCCCGTCGGACCGGACGACCCTGCGCGCGGGAAGCGGCACTGGCTTTCGCGTCGTGAATGTGTTCACGGAGGATCATGCCGCGCTCACCGGATCCCGCGAGGTCGTCTTCACCGAAGATCTCAATCCGGAGCGCTCGCGTAGCGTCACGGCCAGCGTGGAGCATATTCTACCCCTCGGCGCCAACCCGCTCACCGTCGCGGTCGACGGCTTCTACACGCGCTTCTCCAACAAAATCATCCCGGACTACGACCAGGACCCGAGCCTCATCGTCTACGAGAACCTGGACGGCTTTTCCGCCACGCGCGGGTTCTCCATCAGCCTCGACCAGAACCTGACGGCTCTCCCGCTGACCTATAATCTTGCGTTCACCCTGACGGACGTCTACACGGAGGAGAGTGGAACGCGACAGGCCATCACCTACGCGCCGGACTACACGGGGACGGCCGGCGCCACGTATCAGAGTCGCTCGCTTGGCCTCGACATCAGCTATGCAGTACAGCTCATCGGGCCGAAGCGAATGCCGGACGTCTACGTCCAGACGTTTGGACGCAACCGGACCTCCCCTGTCCACTCGACGCACGACCTGAAGCTCGAAAAAGCGTTCGGGGGGGTGAACAGCGACATCGGCATCGGCATCGACGTCTTTTTCTCCGTCGAAAACATCTTCGATTACACCCAGGGAAGCCCGCTTGTGGACGCGGAGACGCCCTTCAGCCCGGACTTCGACACGATTTATACGTGGGGACCGATCGTCGGGCGCACCGTCGCGCTCGGCGCCCGGCTCAACCTGCGGTGAGCATCGCGTCGTTTCGCCTCAAGCCTCCTTCTCCGGCTACCACGATGCGTCATGCTCTGGAACTACCGCCTGCCCCTTCTCCGGCGATGGTCACTGATTCTCGCACTCTCTGTGCTGGGATATGCATCAGCCGGACCCAAGCCGTCGGCCGCACAGTCGATCAAGTGGCGCTCGTTTGACACCGCCCTCGCCGTCGCCGACTCCACCGACCGATGGATCCTCGTCGACGTCTACGCGCCGTGGTGCGGGTGGTGCTACAAGATGAAGCGAGAGACCTACCCGTCCGTGCTGACCGGCACGGACCTGCCGTTCGTCCTGACGCGAATTAACCGGGACGATAGCGACACGACGCACCGATACCGGGGACGGCGCCTCTCGTCGCGACAACTCGCAAAGGCGTTGGGAGCAGAGGGGGTGCCCGCCGTTGTGATTCTCGATGCCGCGGGGAAGCGGGTGATGACGGTGTCGGGGTTTGTCTCGCCCGATCTGCTTGTCCGGATCCTCGCGTACATTCACACCGAGGCCTACCATCACATGTCCTTCGACGCGTTCGCGGCCTCGCGGGTGGAGTGACCGGTGGAGTGATTCGTGGAGTGACGGGACCGTCGTTCGTCATCAGCCCTGCACCTTCCGGTCCGCCTCGCTCTCGCCTGACGGCTCGACCCGACGCAGGGGGGCGCGAAGCATGCCGGCCAGGGTTTGATCCCCGTCGTCGTCCCAACCGTCCAGGCCGAAGCGGATGGTGGACGGGTCATCGTTCAGCCGAAACGTTCGCCCGAGGCGGTCCCAGAAGGAGAAGAGCGCGCTGAAGTTGGAGTCCGTCTCCGGCTGAAAACGCGAGTGGTGAACCTTGTGCATGTTCGGCGTCACGATAAGAACGCGCAGCGCACGGTCGACCGGCTCCGGTAGCGAGATATTCGCATGATGAAATTGCACGACGGCGAACATCAGCGTTTCGTAGAGAACGAGCTCCCAGAGGGTGATGCCAAGGAGAAGAATCATACCAAGCCGTAGCGTGGACGAGAGCACGATTTCGCCCGTGTGAAAGCGGCTCGCCGTCGTCACATCCATGTGCGGGTCGTGGTGGTGGACGCGGTGGAACCGCCATAGAAACGGGATCCCGTGGTTGATCCGATGCCAGACGTACGTCCATGCGTCCAGGAGAAGCACCGCACCGATCGCGTGTGCCCAGACCGGCAGTTCGAACCCCACGTCGAGACCGTGGAGTACGCCGAGGCCCTGCTGCTCCGCCCAGATCGCGGCCGCGCCCCACAGGCCTACGAATACGACCGAGATGATCCCGGCATTGAGGCCACCGAGGATCAGGTTTCGAACGGCATGGCGGCCGCGCTTCCTCGGGTCGGATCGGAAAAAGTCGAAAAACGGGTGCGCGTGCTCCCAGACAAGAAGCACAACGAGCCCACCAAGCATCGCCAGCGTCTGGCTCTGCTGCAGGACGTCGAGAAGTGCTGCCATACGGTTTCGCCACTCATTTAGTACTACATGTGCTGACAACTATTCGTACGGTGCAAGGGAGGTCTCGTTTCTGTTCGTCCCCGTACCGTGCCGGGCTTCCTCTCCATGGAGTGGCAATCTCTTGGGCCGTGACCGGCAGCGGTTGACGTCTCGGCGAACGGCCTACACCCGGTATCTGACTGCGATTACACCGGATCACGTCAGAACTACGGGGACCAGTACCCGGCGCGTGCACAGGTTCTGGTACGATCCAGAGCCGGATCTGCGGGCGTCTCAGCCTCGTCGCTCGTGGCATGACCGCGCGATGCAGCTGGCTGTCGCGACGGTGGAAGCTTCAGCAGCTCCCATCCGTCGGTGCGGCGATAACGCCGCCTGTGCGACGTCGCCCCGTACAGGCACCGGAAGCAGACGGTGCGGACACCTTGATTCATTCTAAACCCGTGAACTGTCATGCTTCGTAGAGACTTCCTCCGTCACGCCGGCCTTCTCGCGGGAACGGCTCCTGCCCTCGGCGCGCTGGCACCAGCCATCCGGAATCAGCGTGATCGCATATTCGTTCGTGAGCGGCGTCGCACATTCGATCCGACGAGTTGGTCCGACATTCGCGACCAGTTTGCGCTGACCCGGTCGCGCATCCACATGGCCAGCTTTCTGCTTGCCAGTCACCCGCGTCCGGTGGCGGAGGCGATCGAGCGGCACCGCAAGGGCTTCGACGAAGATCCGTCGACGTACTGGCACGACCATTTCCAGTCGGCTGAGCCGGCTGTGCGCGAAGCAATCGGTACCTACCTCGATGCGGATCCGGCACACATCGCGCTCACCGACAGCACGACGATGGGGCTCGGGCTCGTCTACAACGGCCTCGTCCTACAGCCCGGCCAGGAGATTCTCACGACGCCGCACGGCCACTGGTCCACGATCGAATCGCTCAACCTATGCGCGAAGCGATCGAGCGCAAAGATTAACACCGTGGCGCTGTACGACGACCCGGCCGAAACCTCCGTCGACATGGTCGTCCGCCGCATGCGGTCGTCCATTACCGACCGGACGCGCGTTCTCGCCGTGACGTGGGTCCACTCCTCCACGGGCGTGAAACTGCCGATCTCGGAGATGGCCGACGCGCTCGACGACATCAACGCGGGACGAGAAAAGGAAGAACGCGTCTTGTTCTGCGTTGACGGCGTCCACGGGCTGGGCATCGAGGATGTGACGGTGGGCGAGCTGGGGTGCGACTTCCTCATGGCGGGGACGCACAAGTGGATGTTCGGCCCCCGCGGCACCGGGCTCATCTGGGGACGCGCGGACGCCTGGGATGCACTCGATCCCATTATCCCGACGTTCGGCCCCAGCGTCGGCGTCTGGATCGGAGCCCTTCCTCCCGACACGCCATACATCACACCGGGGACCGTCCACACGCCAGGAGGGTTTCATTCGTTCGAGCATCGATGGGCGGTCGGAGAAGCGTTCCAGTTCCATCTTGCCATCGGGAAGAGCCGGGTCCAGACCCGCATCCACGACCTGAACACACGTACGAAGGAGGCACTGGCGTCGCTGCCTCACGTGCGCCTCCACACGCCGATGTCAGCTTCCCTTTCAGCCGGTATCATTTGCTTCGACGTGCGCGGCCACGAACCGACCGCGGTCGTTGACCACCTCCGGCGTCGAGACATCGTTGCGAGTACCACACCGTACCGGGAGACGTACGCCCGGCTGGCTCCCAGCCTGTTGAACACCGAAAGGGAGATCGACCGTACGATCGACGCCATTGCAGAACTGAGTTAGTTTCCCCTGCACGCCCCTGCCTCGTGGCGGTCGGAGCGAAACCCGATGTGCGCTCCATTCAGCGTGATGGACGTCGACGTCCGGCCCGGCGCATTGAAGCGCCATAAGTAGATGAAGCGCCGTAAGTATACGGCGAGGGAGGTCCAGGGACGATCTTGTTCTCCGGTCCAGCAGTCGACAAGCGACGAGTACGCGTGGCGGTGCCCATTCCTTAGAAATATGCTTCAAGGGGTACCCCCGGCACCGATTCCTTTCCGGAACGGAGTAAATTTGTGTCCGTCGGCTTGACGCCATGTTCGCGGTTTTTATTTTCAGGAAGTAACCGTGTCCGTCTCACCGACCCTCCGTGCGGCCATGACTTCCCAGCCCGTTTCTGCCACGTCCCGCCCGCCGAAGCACCTCTGGATCGTCGGAGGCCTATCGCTTGTGTGGAATGCATTTGGCGCATTCGACTATGCAATGACGCAGTTTCAGGTCGAGGCGTACATGTCGAACTTCACGGCGGAGCAGCTCGACTACTTCTACGGATTTCCTGCGTGGGCGAACGCCGTCTGGGCCCTGGGTGTGTGGGGGGCGGTCGCCGGTTCGGTCGGTCTCCTGCTGAAAAAGGCCTGGGCGGAATGGGCCTTTGGCATCTCCATCGTCGGACTGGTCGGAACGAGCATCTATACGATGGTCCTGACCGACGGCACGGCGATCATGGGTGGCCCTTCGGTGATGATCTTCTCGATTGTTCTCTGGCTCATTACGATCGGCCTGTATGTTTACTCCCGCGCCATGGCACGAAAAGGCGTTTTGACCTAGCGCTTGTACCACAAGTGCGGCATCACGCCGGAATCATCAACCGAAGGATCGTCGAATCGAGGACGTCGCACGTCAACACTAAAGACCACGAATCGGCTTCTGTCCGGGTTGCGTGCGCGAAGACGCTATTAGGGTGAGTCCCCACCCGTACGCCCCCCGATTTCTATGTGTGCGTCTGCCTGTCCCCGTTGTCGCCTGCTTACCGGATTGCTCGCTGGAATTCTCCTGTTCGCCGGCGTGCGTCCCGTGTCCGCCCAGAACGTCGCCCCAGTTGCCGTAGACGACGATTACCTGGTCGAGGCCGGCGAGACGCTCACGGTGGACGCGCCGGGCATCATCGAAAACGACTACGACCCCGAAGGCGGCTCCATCACAGCGGTCAGCTTCTCTCAGCCCGACGACGGCACCGTCAGCCTGAATACCGCCGGCGAAATGACCTACACGCCGGACGGCGGTTTCACCGGGACCGACTCGTTCGCCTACACCATCCGGGACGACGCAGGTAGGGAGGACGCAGGCACGGTTACGATCGAGGTCCCGGACCGTCCAAATCGCGACCCGGTCGCCGTCGACGACGTGTACACCGTCGTGGCCGGGGAAACGCTTTCGGTGAACGCCCCCGGCATCATCGGCAATGATTACGACCCCGACGGCGACAACCTCATCGCCGCCAGTTTCTTACAACCCTCCAACGGGTCCGTCAGCCTGAATACCGCCGGCGAGATGACCTACACGCCGGACGATGGCTTCACCGGCACGGATTCGTTTACATACAGCGCGAGAGATGACAACGGCGCCGAAGACACCGGCACTGTGACCATCGAGGTTCAGTCCGACCCGAACCGCCGTCCGGTCGCTCTCGACGATTCCTACTCCGTCGTCGCCGGCCAAACCCTCACGGTGAACGCCCCCGGCATCATCGGCAACGACTACGACCCCGACGGCGACGACCTGATCGCTGCCAGCTTCGTCCAGCCCGCCAACGCCTCCGTCAGCCTGAACACCGCCGGCGAGATGACCTACACACCGGACGCCGGATTCACGGGCACCGACTCGTTCACCTACACCACCCGGGACGACGCGAACGCCAACAGCACCGGCAGTGTGACCATCGAGGTGATTCCCGCGTCACAGACGACCCCTGTGGCAATGCCGGACGCGTACCGTACCGAAACGGGATCACCGCTCGAGGTCGCCGCGCCCGGTGTGCTGGCGAATGACTCAGCGCCGGCCGGGTCATTCATCGTATCCAGCTACACCAGCCCGTCGAACGGCACCGTCAACGGCTTCACGGACGGCACAATCGAGTACACGCCCGACGCCGGATTTACAGGGACCGATACCTTCTCCTACACACTCCGAGACAGCAACAGCAACCAGACGACGGGCACGGTCACGATCGAGGTGACGAACACGAACCGCCCACCCATCGCCCTATCCGACACCTATCTGGCGGTGTCCGGGGAGACGCTGACAGTCGACGCGCCGGGGATCATCGGTAACGACTACGACCCCGACGGGGACGACCTGATTGCGGTTAGCTTCTCCCAGCCCGCCAACGGCTCCGTCAGCCTCAATACTGCCGGTGAGGTGTCGTACACACCCGACGATGGCTTCGCGGGTACCGATTCGTTCACTTATACCATCCGGGACGACGCGGACGCGACCGATAGCGGCACCGTCACCTTCGAGGTTCAGCCGAACGCGAACCGCAGCCCCACGGCTGTGACGGACCGCTACTCCGTGTTTCAGGATCGCACGCTGACCGTCAACAAGCCCGGAATCCTCGAAAACGACTACGACCCCGACGGCGACCCGATCACAGCGATCAGCTTCACCCAGCCCGCCAACGGTACCGTAAGCCTCAATACCGCCGGCACGCTCACATACACGCCGGACGCGGGCTTCGTCGGCACCGATTCGTTCTCGTACAGGATCCGGGATGACGGCAGCGCGACCGACGGCAGCAGCGTCGAGGTCATCGTGGCCTCCGACGCGGTGCTGCCTGTGGAACTCGCCGGGCTCAACGCGACTGCGGACGATGGGCGCGTGACGGTGACGTGGCAAACGCTGAGCGAAACCAATAACGCTCGCTTCGAGGTCCAGCGCCGCCTGCGTGCAGACGATGCGTTCCAGCTGGTCGGCACGGTTGACGGAGCCGGCACCACGACCGAGAGGCAGGACTATCGATTCGTCGATACGCTGCCGTTCACGGCGGAGCAAGCCACGTACCGACTCCAGCAGATCGACGTAGATGGCTCGCGGACGCTGTCGGATCCGATCGAGGTGAGCCGCAGCTTGCCGTCGGAAGTCACCCTCCTTGGAGCCGCGCCGCATCCGGTGCAGCAGCACGCCAACGTTGTTTACACGCTTCCCAACCGCACAGACGTACGCCTGGAAATCTACGACGTCCTCGGACGACGCGTCGCTACACTCGTGAACCAGACCCAGAGCGCCGGGCGAAAGGCCTACTCGCTCACGGCTCGAGATCTTGCGAGCGGTACGTACCTGCTGGTCTTATCGGCTGATGACAAGCGGCGAACGGAACGTCTTACGATCGTGCGGTAGCAACCTGCTCGGCCCCACCGCGTGCCTGGGCACGGTTTTAAGGTGAGGATGCAATCTTGAATGTCGCGACCGCGACGACGGAATCGGCAGGCACCGCTCCGGATC
>NZ_DAXETW010000097.1:0-15952 GCF_051155795.1 Longibacter sp. | reverse complement strand
GTCGCCAGCTCGACCTCCGCCGACTCGAACGAAGACATCGAGTACAGCGGTAGCTCCGGCTACTACTACTGGGAGGTCTACTCCTACAGTGGCAGCGGCTCCTACGACTTTTATCTCGACTAGGACCCGCTTCTCACTCACCGCTTCTCACTCACCGCTCCTCACGGAGTGAATAGGTGAATAAAGCAATGGCGGCCGTCCCTTTGCTGGGGCGGCCGCTTTTTCTTTTCCGAGAGCTTTCGACGTATGCTATCAGGTAAAACGCCAAACGCCAGCCGACCCGGAGGATCGACTGGCGCAAGCGGCAAGCAGCGAGTGAAGGTGGGGACTGGTGCGGCGCGGGCATCGCGGAGGGGCCCGGTCGCCAGGTTCGTTTATGAACGTAATGCAAAGTAATTGCTCCCGGGGGAAAAGTAAACCCCGTTCCTTTCCGGCGATATGCGTATGCAGAATCTCACGATTCCCAGAGGCAGACAGGAATGCCGGGGGACAGGCTGCGACGGCAATGCGCCACGTCATCGCACCCGCGTCAGTCGTCCCGTCGTTTCAAAGGTGCGCCCGACGATGCGGTACAGATACAGGCCGCTGGCCAGCCCCTGACCGTCGATCTCGATGGTCGTCGCAGACGCTCCCCCCTGCAGGGTACCCGCGAAGACGGTTTGCACGTGCTGGCCGAGTACGCTGTACAGGTCGACGCGCACGGGCTGCGTCTCTCGCACCTGCAGCTGAAACGCGGCGCGATGCTGGAAGGGGTTCGGCGAGGCCGGACGGTGAATAAAGCGACCGCCGAAGGCAATTTCCGTCCGTTGGGGAGCGGAATACGTTGCCGAACCGTCCACATCGACCTGCCGCAGCCGCACGAGGTAGCTGCCCGGCGTCAGATCGCGCAGGCGCACCTGGTAGTCCTGCCGTTGCGCGGTTGTACCGGCCCCGTTGACGAAGGCGGCCTCTTCGTATCCACCAGTTGATGTCTCCTCTGCACGTCTCAGTTCCACCCCGAAGCCTGCGTTCCGGGTCTCACTGGCCGTCGACCACGCCACGAGCAGGTCCGTGCCGTCCGGGGTCGCCGTGAATCCCGTCAGTTCCACGGGAAGCGCGGTACCGTCCGGCGTTGCGCCGGGCGAATACCGGGCGCCCGTCCCGACCGTCGTATGCTGCTCGAACCCATCCGTGAGTCCCGGTGCCCGCGTCACCGACTGATCGGCATTCGCCTCGGGACCGTAGGTGGCGCCGTCGACCCGGTCGCCCGCCCCATCGTTGAGTTCGACCGTCCCGCCTGCTCCATCGAGACTCAGGCCGCCGCTCGCGACGAAGACGAGGCCGTCGATCCCCGTGGGCGTCCCACCGCCGAAGACGACCACCGACAGGTTCGGATCCAGCGACGCGCTCCCGAACGTGTAGAGCACCGTGCCGTCCCCGTCCGTCAGTGTGTACCCGTCGAGGTCGATCGTGGTGGTCCCGGTGTTGACGATTTCGATAAACTGATCGCCGTCGTCCGTGGTGCCATCGTTGTTTGCGTCGCCATCCGGACCGGGCGCAGGATCGGCATGAACCTCCGTGATAACGAGGTCATTGCCAGCGGAGACGTTGCCGTCCACAGCAATGAGATCCATCCCATTCATGAAGTCACCAAGGGACGAATCATCCGTAAACGAAAGGCCTGTACTCCCCGGCGAGCCGAGAATCGTCACCGTCAGGTTCAGGATCGTCCCGCCACTCGCAACGATCGGCTGCGTGTTGGCGGCCGTGGCGTTGATTCGACCGGCAGACGGTTTGTTGACGCTCGGGGTCCATCCCTGCGTCAGCGTACCACTGTCATCGACCCCTGTAATATCGATGACCGCCGGATCGTAGTCGATTTTAAGCGTATAGCTGATCACATTGTCGCCGGCAGTAAGCGGAGACTCCAGTTCGATCGGCACGGTCAGGGTCGTGCCTGGCGTCTCCCCCGTCAGGTCAGGCAGGGCAATCTGCGGCGAATCCTGAGCGACGGCCGCATGCGAGCATACGATCATCATGAATGCTGCGGCACAGAGCGCGGAAATGCGGTATCGAAAGCGCATGGTCAGGAGTGCGTTCGGGAAGGATCGGGAAAGTGCTACGTGGCGCCACAAACCCCTGTCAGCATCAGCGGAGGGTCCGGAAGCAAGCTTCCAAACCCTCCGCGGTGCCAACGTCGACCGATTGACACGTTACCTCACGACGGTCATCCGACCGGTATCGGTCTGCTTCTTGTCTCCCATCTGAACGGTGAGACGGTAGAAGTAGACGCCTGCCGACAGGCGCGATCCGTCAATCTGGATCGTCCGGTCACTTCCGGCCGATAGCGAGGTGCCGCGAATCGACTGCACGCGACGTCCGAGAAGGTCGTACACCTCCACGTCGATGCGCGCGTCCTGCGGCAGGTCCATCGCGATCTGCGTCGCCGTAGCGAACGGGTTCGGGTAGTTGCCCTTGAGGGCGAACTCCTCCGGTCGCGGTGTAAGCTCGGCGCGGGTCATCGACTTGGCCGACGCTTCGTTGACCACCGCTGTCCCCATCAGGCCGATCGGATCGTCCGTCGGAGTCCATGCGAGGTCGAGACGCGCAACCGTGCCTGTCGGGAGCGGGCGCGTGCCGGCAGCGGCCAGGGTCACCTGTCCGTCATCGCCGACGTTGTGCAGGAGCGACCAGCCCTCGGGGAGAGCCGACTCCACCGCCTCCAGCCCAAGCGATGCGTCGATCGACGTCACCACCTGGAAGGCGTAGACGGGTGTCGATCCCTGCTCCAACGTGAGCGGCAGGCGTAGGCGCTGCTCGCCGGACTCACTCTTCGCCGCGTCGAATGCGGGCGTGCCCCAGGCAAGGGCGGGCGCGGATCCACCCGACTTCGAAGCCAGGGCCGGCGAGGTCTCGCATCCTTCCTCAACCGGGAAGCACGTGATGATCTCGCTGGCGAACTGCAGGATGAGCGCCGCATCGAAGGCACCGACCGTTCCGTCCCCGGTCACGTCCGCCGAAATGAAGGCGGGGCCGTCCAGCGTCACGATTCCGGCCGCGTGCTGCAGCGCGATCGCTGCATCTTGCGCGTTCACGAAGACATTCAGCGACGCGTCGCCGTACAGCGGCGCGACCTCGACGGAGGCGCTGCCCCCGGTCGCGGCGGGCTGCCCCTCGTTGAATCGAACGTCGGACACGGTGATGTCCGAGGTGCTAAGCACCTCTTCTGCCCGGAACGTCACGTTCACGAGCGTACCTTCACCCTCGATGTCGAAGAGCACCGGGGTCGGTCCTCCGCTCGTCGTCGCCGCATCTTCAGCGGCTGCGATCTGAACGGTGTCATCACCCAGGTTCGAGACGAGCGTGAGTCCCTCGCTCAGCGTTCCCTCCGTTTCCACGGCGACCGGCTCGAGGACATCGCCGTCAAAGGCGAGGGTCATCTCGTAGGCCTGGACCGCCAGGTCGTCGAGGCTTTCAACGAGCACCGGGACGGTGAACGTCTCGTTCGGGTGCACGATGCCATCGTCCCCGACCTGCGGGTCGGGCGTCACGGCCAGCGACTCGATGACGTTCAAGGTAAACGGAACGGTCGCGGTCGGCGTCTCCGGCGCGTTCGTGTTGAAGGTGTACTCGACGTCATACGTCCCGCCGGGCAGGCCGGTCGCATCGATCGAGAAGGTCAGGTCGAGCGACTCGCCGGGCTGTACGGTGCCGGAAGCCGGCTCGTACGCCACGTACTCGAAGCTCTGCGCGATCTGCACGTCGTCGATCTGCGCGTACCAGTCCCACGGGCTCGGATCCGGCGTGTAGTAGCGGAAGCGCACCTGGAAGGTCTCCCCGGCGGCCACCTGCCCATCCAGAGGAATCACCTGCTGCACGCCGCCATTCTCTACGAACAGGCCGCCGGACGGGGTGTCATCGTCGAGCTGGAGCACGTTCGTCCACGTCGTTCCCCCGTCGGTCGTGACATCCACGTCGAAGAAGTTCTCCGGTGGGATCGCCTGGAAGTTGACGAGGAAGCGCAGGGACATCCCCTCGACGCCGGTCATTTCAGGAGAAATGAGCTCCGTGTCGTACGGAACGCCCGGCCCGGCCTCATCGCTGTCAGCCGCGGCCGATCCACCGGTTCCGGCGAAGTTGCCCCGGCCCCAGTCGTCGTTCGTCTGCCACACGACGCCATCGTCGGTGTTGTCAACGACCGACCATTCGCTCGGAATGCCGTCGTCGAAGTCTTCCTCCATCAGCACGTTCACGAAGACAGCGGACGGAGCCACGGATGAACCGGGGTCAGACACCACGGTCTCCGAGCTGGTGTATTCGAGCGGACTTCCGCCCGGGTTCGACATCGTCAGCGTCCGGGTGTACGTCTGACCCGGATAGGCCTGCAGGTCGAACTCGGCGGGCGACAGTTCCACCTCCGGTGCGGGCAGACCTTCACCGCTCAACGCCACGGTCTGCGCTCCACCCGGAGCCCCGTCGACCGTGAGCGTTCCGGTGATGGTCCCGACAGAGGACGGTGCAAACGTCACCTCGACCTCCCGTGATACGCCGGCGGGCAGGGTAAAGGCGCCGTCTCCGCTTTCCTCGAAGGTAAAGTCGCCGTTGTCAATCGAGAGCGCCAGGTCGATCGCTGCGCGGCCGGTATTCGAAACCAGCACGGTCTGCGTCTGATCGTTCCCGATGAACAGCGAGTCATATGTCAACGCGTCGACATCGAGCGCGAGCGCGCCTTCGGCATCCACCTCAAGGGTGACCATCACCTCCTCGGCGGGCTCACCCGGGACGTCAGAGATCACGGCCAGTTCGCCGGTGTAGGTCCCTTCATACAGCCCTTCGGCCGTAATCACTAAATCGAGATCGACGCTGTTCTGCGGCGCGATCGTCCCGGCCAGCAGGTTCGAGCGAACAAACCCGACGCTGTTCAGCGCGAGGTAGCCGAGCTCGTCCCCTCCGCCGAGAAGGCCGACCAGCGTGGTCGCCCCCGTCTCGCGGTCTGCAATGCGGAGCTCTCCGCGGCCGCCCCCGGCATTGTTATATGCCGCCATATACAGGCGACCCGTCGCGAGGTCGAAGTCCATTCCCTGTGCGAAGTTGGCATCGAACCCGACCGAACCGATCGTCTCCGTCTCCCCCGTCTCAGGGTCAATTTCGAGGAGCACGTCCGACCCGATTTCCAGGCCGTACATGCGCCCGAAGTCGTCGACGGCGATGCTAATGACGATTGGCGCGCCCTCGATTTCAGCCACTCGCGTTGCCGCGCCGGACGTCGGATCGATGGTGTACAGGTAGGATGCGCTGCCGTCGCTCGTCGAACCGTATAGCGTCCCGTCGACCGGGTTGCTCGCCACCTCGGTCCAGGTTTCTCCGCTGGTCTGCGGAACGGACTCTCCGAAGGTCGTGATGCTTCCTCCGGTTGTGATCGAGTGGAACGCGTTATCGGCGTTGGTAATCACGTAGAACCGATCCTGTTGTCCCACCGCAAAGTCGCCGGCGAAAATCGTGGGCGAGCTATCCAGCGCGAACAGCGACTCGGGATCTCCGAGGTCGAACCGAACGAACTGGTCGGCGAGCGTGCCGAACACGGACGAGCTGAAGGCATCGAGATTAAGTTCGGCCATCGGCTCCGGCAGGAAGTCGAAGGCAGGGGCATCGCCGCCGGATGCATTGGCGCCGAGCTCCGGCCGGCTCGTTCCGGCGAGTTTCTTGAGCGACTCCGCCATGCGGTCGTACTTCAGCCGCTGCTCCCCCTTGAGCCGCGGCTCGTACGTCGGGGCGATCCCCGACATGCCGCGGAGTTCGACGCGGAAGTTCTGCTCTCGCATCGTCGGGTTGCTCACCGTCAGCGTACGCTCGACCGATTCGTCGGCGTTGAGCGCCTCATCGATCTCGGTCAGCGAGAGCTCGAGCGGATACGGCGCACCCGTCACATCGAGACCGGTCTGGATGGCAACCGACGCACTCGATGATGCATTCGCGGCCGACCCGCGCAGCGTGTAGTCGTACAGGCCCTGATCCAGGTCCGTGGCGTCAAACCCGACGGTGAACGTCTCGCTGGCACCACCGGAGAGCGACGCAGACGTAGGCGAAAGCGTCAGGTATTGCGGGGCCGTCTGAATGGCGACCGCGAGTCCGTCCTCCGCATACGGTGCGTTGAACACAACCTGCAGCCCGTCCGAGCCGGTGGCATTTTCGACACCGATCGTGGCGCTATCGGCCGGATCCATCGTTTCGTACTGGAATTTGATGGTGCCGTCCGCATACAAGATGACCTGGAACGTGTAGCGATTGGTGCTAAAGAACTTCGCCACGTCGTCGTACTGCACGATGAAGCGGTCCTCGGCTTCGTCGTACCGCGTGTAGATCGCCCCGGCGGAACTCGGATCGAGGTCATCCCAGAAGGGCGCGATGATCGCGTTCGGGGCGGCGGGAGACGGGATCGTGGCGTTGGTAAACTCCGACGCCGAGCCATCGAAGATGAGGTATCCGTTCGAGCCAATCCCGACGTCGGAGTATGTCTCGCCGTAGAACGAGAAATTGAACGGGAGTGGCACAGACGTAACGGTCTCATCACCTGCGGACACTGGCGTACCATCCCCGCTGATGTCGATCCAGTCGAAAGCCGGTCCGCCGTCCTCGTTGCTGTCGATCCAGTTGTAGCCGAAGTCATCCGGACCGCCGGCGCCCAGAAGCACGGGGTAGCCGACCCCGCCGAGGCCGTCGCTGCCTTTCGCATGATCGGTGGACTGGACGGGCGCGGATACGTTGTTCGTTTCGATGCCGGGTTGACTGAGCAGCTCGAGCGCGGCAAAGCCGAAGAAGTCCACCGCGAGCTCCTCCGTTCCGTCGTTGGTCACGGAGAAGGACGCCGTGCCCGTATCGCCGATCAGGAGCGAGGTCCCGACCGAGTCCGTCGAGACGGAGAACTCGGGCCCTTGCTCCGTCACGAGAGATGGCGAGTTGGAGACCGGCGAGGTGTTCAGAAACTCGTCCGACGCCCGGATGGCAAACCACAGTTCGGTATCGAAGGGCAGGCCCTCGACCGTGAAGCTCTCCGCGGTGCCGGCTTCGGCCGGGGCGGGAACGCCGTCGACCGGTATGGCATCCGCGAACGTCGCCTCCGTAATCGGGCCGGTCTCGCTGTAGCGCAGGTCGTAGCTCTCCGCTGTGCCCGTGTCGCCATCGTCGCCCGGCGCCGTCCAGGTCAGCGTAATGCTCGTGCCGATCGCCTGCATGGCGGGCGTCTCAATCGCGAGGTCCGTGATGGCCGCCGGAGCGACCTCGTCCGGTCCCTGCAGCGCGTTGAAGGCATCAAGCCGGCGACCGAGGAGGAAGCCCGGGTTCAGGTCGCTGACGTCCACGCCGGAGTTGGCGAGGAGGGCCTTGACCACGTCTGCGCTCATGCCCGGCATCTCCGAGGCGATGAGACCAGCGGCTCCCGCGATGTGCGGCGCAGCCATGGAGGTTCCGGAGAACGACCCGTAGCCGCCCAGCTGCGACGTGTGGAGGGTGCTGATCACGCCGTCGATCCCGAACTGCCCGCCCGGTGCTGCGACGTCCACGTGCTCCCCGTAGTTGGAGAAGGACGACTTGGTGTCGGTGTCTTCGGTCGACGAGACGTTGAACGAGCCCTCGTAGAAGCCGGGATAGTAATCGGCCGAGCTGTTGGAGTTGCCCGCGGACGTGACGTAGATTCCACCGTCGATCGGCGCATCGGGTCCGCCGGCGTTCGCATTGAAGTAGTCGATCGCGTCGAGCACCGGCTGCTCGAAGACGCCAGGCGAGGTGTAGCCCCATGAGTTGTTCGAGATCACAGCGCCGTTGTCAGCGGCGTACACGACGGCTTCAGCAAATCCGTCGACCGTGGAGGAGAACGTCTGCGTGATCATGAGGCGGACACCGCTCTCCGGCGTGCCGTCACCACCGGCTACACCGGCCACGCCGGTGCCGTTGTTGTTGCGTGCGGCGACGGTTCCCGCGACGTGGGTTCCGTGCGAGTTGTCGATCACGGACGGGTCGAACGTGTCCGGAATCGGATCGTCATCGGCGAAGTCGTACCCGACGACATCATCGACGTACCCGTTGCCGTCGTCGTCGACCCCGTTCAAGTCGCCCCCTTCCGAGGCGGGCGTCCGGTCGAAAACGCCGTTTCCGTTGATGTCCTCACCCTCGTTGATCCAGAGCGCGCCCTGGAAGTCCGGGTGATCCAGGTCGAGTCCCGAGTCCACGATGGAGACGATGACCTCGGAGCTTCCCGTCTGAATATCATGCGCCTCCGGGAGGTTCACGTCGACGTTCGGCGTCCCGGTTTCCCCGTCCTCCGGGATGTTGGTCTGCCCTGTGTTGTCGTAGTGCCACTGACTCCCGTACAGGGGATCGTCCGGGACAAACTGCATGGCGGATCCGGCCTCCATGCGAACAGCCGCCTCGCGCGTCGGGCCGTTGATCGCGGACACGTCGAACGTCGGTTTGCCGTGGAGCGTCTTCTCGTACACCGGCGAGGCAGCCTCGATGGCCGGGTCCGCCAGGTACGCCCGCGCAGCGCCCTCGACGTCTGTTCCGGGTCGCACCTCGATCCGGTACCAGCGATCGAGCCCCCAGGCGCGGTGGCGTTCCTCAAACTTACCGGCTGGTCGGAAAATCCGGCGCATCTCGACGACGCCGTACTGCTGGTGCAACTGATCCATCGACGTGATGCCGGTCTGAACGACGCCGTCCTGCTGCGCCACGTTCATGCCGCCCATCGCGCCTCGGTCCAGCTTCACGTTCAGCTGCGTACCGGTGGTCTGGGCCTGCGCCGGCGCAGCGGCAAAGAGGATGGCCAAGCAGAAGACGAAAAGGGTCGTGAGCACGGGTCGCCGAGAGCGATCGGCGGCGGAGTGCGATGGTGCCTCGGGTGAATACCAAGATGCATTCATGTCTACGGTCTCTGGTCTACGGATATAGGGCACGACGGACGAGGTGCCGCCCGGGGACCTTCCAGGTGGGGGACCGACACGGTCCACGGGCAACAGATCCACCCTCTCAAACACGCCAAGATTTGGCCTCTTCAAGTGTCGTATTTGAGCAGGCATGCGTTCTCGCGACACCCAGAGTAGCAGGAAGGCGACATGAAAATCAAACGAACGGGAGCGAATATACCTTCGTAAACGCCGCGAATAGAACTCACCACATCCTATTGTTTCGCATGGGTTTAGACAAAGCCCGAAAGGACGAACGCCATGTGACGAACGGTCCGGTTACGGACGTTTACTGCACAAGTAGATGCGAAACGGGCGAAAGGCTTGCGCGCGAACAAGCCCTGGATCATGTATTACAATCCATCGGCGTATGCGTCTTCGATCCAGACGTTTGGATAATTATTTAAACACAGAAGTTGTTACCACAAAATGCCACGGACAGGCAGCGACGGGAAATGTCGTGTGCCAGTCGCGTCTCGTTTCGCGGCCGACGCACCGGGCGGGTCCTGCGGCATCGGCGGGTCGTCTGCATCCGTCAGATGACGGTACATAACGAACGCCGGCGCCTCCATACGGGGAGACGCCGGCGAAATGGCCCGGCCGTGGGCCGGATCATGATGGGTGAGTGCAACCGGTTAGAAGGTCTCGAGATACCGATCCAGCTCCCACTGCGAGACGGAGGCGAGGAAATCGGTGTACTCGTGCGTCTTCGCCTCGGTAAACTTGCTGGCGATGTGCGGGCCGAGCGCGTCCAGAATCACATCGTCGGCATTCAAAGCGGTGAGCGCCTGGCCGAGCGTACTGGGGAGCGTCTCGATGCCGCGGTCGATGCGGTCCTGCTCGGTGAACTCATAGATGTTCTCCCGAACCGGGTCCGGGCAGTTGAGTCCCTTCTCGATGCCGTCCAGGCCGGCGTGCAGCATGACCGCCAGGGCGAGGTACGGGTTGCATGATGGATCGGGCGAGCGAAGCTCGATGCGCGATGCGTTCGGCCCGCGGGCGGCAGGCTTCCGAACAAGGGCGGACCGGTTGACGTCGCTCCACGCCACATAAATCGGCGCTTCGTATCCGGGGACGAGTCGTTTGTAAGAGTTCACGGTCGGGTTGCAGATCGCCGTGATCGCAGGCGCGTGCTCCAGGACGCCGGCGAGGAACTGGTAGGCCGTCTCGCTCAGGCCGAACTCATCACTTTCCTCATGGAAAGCGTTGCCGTCTTCGCCGAACAGCGAAATGTGCGTGTGCATGCCCGAGCCGTTGATACCGGAGATGGGCTTCGGCATGAACGTCGCGTGGACGCCGTGCAGCTCCGCGACCGCGCGAACGACCGACCGGAAGGTCGCGATGTTGTCCGCTGTCGTGAGGGCATCGGCATACTTGAAGTCGATCTCATGCTGGCCGGGCGCCACCTCGTGGTGGGAGGCTTCCACTTCAAAGCCCATCGCCTCCAGCATGTAGATGATCTCTGCCCGGATTTCCTGGGCGAGGTCCTTCGGTCCGAGGTCGAAGTAGCCGCCGTGATCGTGCGTTTCCGTTGTCGCGCGACCTTTCTCGTCCTTCTCGAAAACGAAAAATTCGGGCTCCGGGCCGGCGTTCATCTCGTAGCCCATGTCCTCTGCCCGGGCAATGGCGCGTTTCAGCACGTGTCGCGGGTCGCCTTCAAAAGGCTTGCCGGTACTGGTGTTGATGACGTCGCAGATCAGGCGGGCCGACACGGTCGAGTCCTCCCGGCGGCTGCGCCACGGCAGGATGGCGAACGTGTCGGGATCCGGATTCAAACGCATGTCCGACTCCTGAATCCGAACGAAGCCCTCGATGGATGAACCGTCGAAGTAAATGCCCTCTTCGAACGCCTTGGCCGCCTGGTGCGCCGGGATCGAGACGTTTTTAACGGTTCCGAGGATGTCGGTAAACTGAAGGCGCAGGAAGTCTACGCCTTCCTCCTCGATCAGAGAAAGGATTTCGTCGTTGGTTGGCATGGAAGATGAATCGTCGTTGATGGTGGGTAGTGGGTCACGAAACTTCTGGGATGGTGCCGTCCGCAGCGCGACGAATGCTCATTGCGCGTCATCGTCGTGATCGAACAGCGCCGTAGGCTCGGTCGGAAGGGCACGCGTTTCCTTGAAGGTGCTGAGGACGATGCTCGTGCTGGTGCTGCTCACACCGGCTATTCCCTGCACGCGCGACAGAAAACGTTCGAGGCTCGTCGTGTTCTTCGTGCGCACCTTCATGACGTGGGAACCGTCTCCGGTGATGGAATGCAGCTCCAGCACCTCGTCCATGGACGTCGCCCGCTCGACGAAGGCCGGGTAGTGCTCCGAGCCGTCGACGGAGACGCGGATGATGGCTGTGATGTCGAAATGCAGACGCTTCGGGTTCACGATGGCGTGATAGCTCTCCAGCACACCGCGCTCTTCCAGCTTCCGCATCCGCTCGCTGACGGCAGACACCGACAGGCCGACAACATCCGCCACGGCGCTCCGCTTCATCCGGCCGCGCTCCTGCAGCAGTTCCAGAATGGTCGCGTCAATGTCGTCAATGCGATTCGCCACGTTGAGCCCACGTCTTTAATTATTTTGGTCATCGCTGAATATACAGCCGCATAATTTGGTTTTTCAAGGCTAGAGCCTAAAATATTTTGTAATCGGCGTGAAACTCTCGTTGTCGACGTTGAACCGTTCGCGCCGCGACAGGCGGCCGCATTTCGCCCTTCGCCCGCCGACGTATGCCCTGACCAGCCTTTCCCCGAATCTTCGGAAGCGGTTCCGAACGCACCACTACGTGCGTCGTACCTATTGTATTGACACAGACTTCGGCACGTCCGCACAAACCGGAGCAGCAAAACGGTTGTACCAGACGGGCGCAGTGACCCCCGCAGTTCGCCCACCCGGGGGCATTCGACCGCGTGCCGATGCTCATCGTCCTGTTTACCGAACCCCGTCGCCATGTCTTCCATCCTGGTCACCGGTGCCAACGGCCAGATCGGCAGCGACCTCGTTGAGACGCTGCGTGCCCGTCGCGGTAACGCGCACGTCGTCGGCCTCGACCTCCGCCGCCCCTCGTCAGACACGGCCGCCACGCCGGGTCCGCCCTCGGCCAACGGCCAGGCCTCCAGACCGTCAGACGACGCGCCGTTCGTGGTGGCCGACGTCCGCGACCGCGATGCGCTCGCCTCAGCGATCGAGCGCTACGATGTAAAAACGGTCTACCACCTGGCGAGCCTGCTTTCCGCCAACGGAGAGAAGGTGCCGGACCGGACGTGGGATGTCAATATCAACGGCCTGAAGCATGTCCTGGACCTTGCCCGCGAGCACGGGATGCAGGTATTCTGGCCGAGCTCCATCGCCGTCTTCGGGCCGGCAACCCCGCGGGAGAACACGCCGCAGAATACCGTGCTGAATCCGTCGACGATGTATGGCGTCACGAAGCGCAGCGGCGAGCTCCTGTGCCAGTACTACCACCAGCGCTACGACGTGGACGTCCGCAGTCTCCGCTACCCCGGGCTCATCAGCTACGCCACGCTCCCCGGCGGTGGCACCACGGATTACGCCGTCGACATGTACTATGAGGCGCTCCGGTCCGGGTCGTATACGTGCTTCGTCCGCGAGGACACCCGTCTTCCCATGATGTACATGCCCGACGCCATCCGGGCGACGCTTGACCTCATGCGCGCTGATGCCAGCGACGTCACGGTGCGAGACAGCTACAACATCACGGCCATGAGCTTTGCCGCTGGGGAACTCGCCGACGCCATCCGCGAGCACCTGCCGGCGTTTACGTGCAGCTTCGAGCCCGACAGCCGCCAGGAGATCGCCGACGCCTGGCCCGCAACGATCGATGATGCCACCGCCCGCCGGGACTGGAACTGGCGTCCGGATTACGACCTCGAGGCGATGACGGCGGATATGCTGGATCACCTCCGCGAAACCCTCCCCGAAGACGCCGAATCGGTCGAACGGTAGGCGTTGGTACGTTTGGGCGTTGATGCGTTTTTCCGTTGGAGCGTGTGTTCGTTGGGGCGTTGAACCCTGAACTTTGAACTCTGAACGTTGAACTGACCACACTGCCATGCCTGAGTCCGCCACCGCCGCCTTTCAGAACGAGTTGCAGGAGATCCGGGACGCCGGGCTGTACAAAGAGGAGCGCGTCATCACGTCCCAGCAGGATGCCGACATCGAGGTCGCATCCGGCCAGCACGTCGTCAACTTTTGCGCGAACAACTACCTCGGCCTGGCGAACCATCCCGACGTGATGAAGGCAGCGAAAGACGGGGTCGACGAGTACGGCTTCGGCGTCGCCAGCGTCCGCTTCATCTGCGGTACGCAGACCGTCCACAAGCAGCTCGAAGATGAGCTCTCGGCGTTTCACGAGAAAGAGGACACCATCCTCTACAACTCGTGCTTCGACGCCAACACGGGCCTTTTCGAAACCATCCTGGGCGCGGAGGACGCCATCATTTCCGACCGACTCAACCACGCGTCCATCATCGACGGCATCCGTCTCTGCAAGGCGGATCGGTACGTCTACGAGCACAGCGACATGGACGACCTGGAGGGCCAGCTTCAGGAGGCGCAGGACGCCCGGGTCCGTATGATTGCCACCGACGGCGTCTTCTCGATGGATGGCGACGTGGCGAAGCTGGACGAGATTTGCGACCTGGCGGAAGAGTACGACGCCCTGGTGATGGTCGACGAGTGCCACGCGACGGGCTTCATGGGCGACGGGGGCCGCGGAGCCGCGGAGTCGAAGGGGGCGCTGGACCGTGTCGACGTCATCACGTCAACCCTCGGCAAGGCTCTCGGCGGGGCAACCGGCGGCTTCACGACCGGTAGCGGTGAGATCGTTGAGCTGCTGCGGCAGAAGTCGCGCCCGTACCTGTTCTCGAACGCGGTCGCCCCGATGATCGCGAACGCCAGCCTGAAGGTGCTGGAGATGCTGCAGGAAAGCGAGGAGCGGCGCGAACGGATCTGGAAGAACGCCCGCTACTTCCGCAGCGAAATGGAAGAGCGCGGCTTCGACATCAAGCCCGGCGACCACCCGATCGTCCCGATCATGCTGTACGACGCGCAGACCAGCGCCACGATCGCCGACGAACTGCTGGAGCGCGGGATCTACGTAATCAGCTTCAGCTACCCGGTCGTCCCGAAAGGCGAAGCCCGCATCCGCGTCCAGATGTCTGCCGCGCACTCGCGAGACCAGCTCGACCGCGCCATCGACGCGTTTACGGAGGTCGCCACGGAGCACGGGGTGACTTGAAGGCGCGTGAACCGCACGGAGGAACTGGGCGTTTCTGCACCGTGTACGTCACACAAACAGTAACGACGACGTACATCAGAGCCTGGCATGAAGTCCAAACTTACCCTGCGTCTCGACGATGAGGTCAAAGAACAGGCGAAGCGCCTCGCCACGCGCCGGGGCACCTCTGTCTCCAGGATCGTTGAAGATTACTTTCGCCTCTTGCTTCGGCAAGATCCGGCGGAGGGCACCGGCGAGCGAACGGGGGCGTCTGAAAAAGGCGCCCTCGAAGCGGACGATCTCAATATCGTTCCCGAGGACCTGCCGCCCCGTACGCGTCGCATGCTTCAAGACGTGAATCCGGTCGACGAGCCGCTCGATCTGGACGACGACACGCGTGTCTGGATCGATGCTGCCCACGAGAAGCACGCGTAGCGGAGATGACGATCCTGTTCGACACAAATGTGCTCATCGACGCGGCCGTCGCTACCCGATCCTATCACGGCGCGGCGGTTCGTCTCATCGCAGCGGCCGAGCGAGGTGACATCCGCGGACTGTACGCCCCCATCTCGATTGCGACGTGCTGGTACGTGGCGTACGAGAAAGAGCGGGTGGACCCGCGGGGTTTGTTTCAACTACTGGCCGACGTGATGGACGCGGTGCCGATGGGACGCTCGGTGCTCCTCCAGGCCCTGCAGTCGCCGGGGACGCGTGATTTTGAAGATGCCTATCTCGCAGCAGCCGGGGCGACGGCCGGAGCCTCAGCGGTTGTGACACGCAACGACGCCGATTTTTCAGAAACCGATCTGAGGCCCTATCATCCGATGGATTTAATCCGGATGCTGGCGGCGTAGGGGGCACTACCGGCATAGAACGTCAAGCGGCGACAGTCGTCCTCTAAATCGGAGAGCGCCGCGTTAATCTCCACGCATCAGGTCAGGAGCACCATCAAATCGTGTGTGCGCGGCGGATCTTAATGGTGGTGAACAAGGAAGGCTTTCAGCACCTTCTCAGCGGCTTGCTACGCCATGAACGTAGTGAGGTAGTGCTTCCTGGAGTGGGCATGGAAGCAAACCGTGTCGCACGGCGTGCTCGCGTAGTGGTTCAACAGAATGTACTCGAGCAGGCGCACCGCCGGCAACTCAGTTTCGCACGAGCTCGACGCGGCGGTTTAGCGCACGGCCCTGAGACGACTCGTTCGTCGAAACCGGCCGGCTCTCGCCGTAGCCGACCGCTTTCAACCGGTCGGCATCAATGCCGCGTTCGGTCAGCCAACGAACCACCGACTGGGCGCGCCTCTGAGAAAGCGTCTCGTTGTACGCTTCGGCCCCCACGGCGTCGGTATGGCCTTCGATGACCAGGCGAAGGTCCGGCTGCTCGTTCAAGAGCGACAGAACCTCGCGAAGAACGGTCGCTGAACCTGCACGTAGCTGCGCGGAGTCGACATCGAACCGGATGCCATACGCGATGGCTCGTTTTCGGTCTGATAGCGACTGCGTGATGGCTCCTTCGGTTGGAACCGTGCAGTCGGGTTGATTTGCCCCGTCGTTCCGAGTTCCAACCCACAGCCCACGGTATTCTCCATTCTGATACCAGACACCATTCAGCGCGTCCCCGGATTGCGAGAGAACCATGATGGCCGTTCCGATGTCTCCTCCGACATCATGGCGCCACTCGAACTGCGCGACCGCTCCGTCAATACTGCCGACGAGCGTCCCACCGCGGAAATCGTAGCATCCGTAAATCCGCGTCCCCCGCTGCTCGATGTGCATTAACTCGTAGTT
>NZ_DAXETW010000096.1:0-39912 GCF_051155795.1 Longibacter sp. | reverse complement strand
ATGCTCTACGCCCTCAGCTTCCTGTTCCTGTTCACGATCGGCGGATTCACCGGCATCATGGTCGGTGTCCTGGCCGTGGACGTGCACCTGCACGATACGTACTACGTCGTCGGGCACTTTCACTACGTGATGATGGGCGGTTCCGTCATGGCGCTTCTCGGGGGCATGCACTACTGGTGGCCGAAGATCACCGGGCGCATGTATAACGAGACGCTCGGCAAGATTGCCGTCTTCCTGATCTTCGTGGGGTTCAACGCCACGTTCTTCTCCCAGCTCGTGCTGGGGGCGAAGGGCATGCCGCGTCGGTACTACGACTACGTCGACCGTTTCGAGGCACTCCACCAGGTCTCAACGTACGGCTCGTACGTCCTCGCCCTCGGACTCTTCATCGTGCTCTTCTACGGCGTCTACTCGATGTTCTTCGGGCCGAAGGCCCCCGCGAACCCGTGGGCCGCAGCGACGCTCGAATGGACGAACGTGGCCGCCCTGCCGGATCCGCACAATTTCGTTCGGACGCCGCTCGTGACGCGCGGTCCCTACGACTTCCACCTGGCCGATGAGGTCTTTGGAAGTGGCGACGGTGTCGGCGACGGGCAGGCGGCCAGCCTCGACGTG
Organism: Longibacter sp.; assembly: GCF_051155795.1. NCBI lineage: Bacteria > Pseudomonadati > Rhodothermota > Rhodothermia > Rhodothermales > Salisaetaceae > Longibacter > Longibacter sp. The sequence continues at coordinate 39,297 of NZ_DAXETW010000096.1, read as the reverse complement.
CCGCAGGCCGCCCCGGCGGCTCCCGAGCCGTCGGAAGAAGCGCCGCAGAACGCGTAACGTAAGGCGCCAACAGACCGCGGCGTGCGCGAGGATGCGCGCCGCGGTTCTCTCACTCAGCCGTGCCGGCATCCCCCGCGGATGACGTTCCGGGCCATGCCTCCGTACAGGCGACGAGCCCGATCGGTGAATGCCGGCCTTTTTATCGCTAGACCGCAAGATTCATGGCAACGGATACCACGACCGACACGCCGGCCGCTCCGGCTCAGACGGAGGTGGATCTTCACGACGAGGAACACCTTTCGCACCTGCAGCATCACTTCGTTTCGTCCGAGCAGCAGTTCGATTCGGCAAAGCTCGGCATGTGGCTTTTCTTGATCACGGAGGTGCTGCTGTTCAGCGGCATGTTCGTGGCCTACGCCGTCTTCCGACAGTGGCATCCCGAAACGTTCGCGGTGGCGAGCCAGACGCTCGACTGGCAACTCGGCGGCCTGAACACGGTCGTCCTCCTCGGCTCATCGTTCACCATCGCGCTGGCGATTCATTTCATCCAGAAGGGGGAGGCGATGAAGTCCTTCTGGCTGCAGATCGGCACCATCGCGTTGGCCGGGGCCTTCCTGGTTGTCAAGTATTTCGAGTACACGTCCAAGTTTGAGCACGGCGTCTTTCCCGGTGCGATGTTCGACCCGCACGGCGTCGCTCACGGTGTGGATTACGGGGCGCTCGCAAGTTACGCCTACGCCCCTCAGTTCTTCAGCATCTACTTCGTGATGACGGGCATCCACGGCTTCCACGTCGTGGTCGGTATGATCCTGATCGGGTGGATCGCCAGCCGGACCTACCGCGGCCACTTCAGCAGTGAATACTACACGCACATCGAGCTATCGGGGCTGTACTGGCACCTGGTGGACCTCGTCTGGATCTTCCTTTTCCCGCTCCTCTATCTCGTGTAGCGGCAGGCCCCTCCGTTCGCTACGCACCGACCCAAGACGTTCCCTATGTCGCACGATTCGCATCACATCATCCCCTTCAAAACGCTGGCGACGGTCTTTGGCGCCCTGATCGGCCTGACCGTGCTGACGGTGGTCGCCGCCGCACTCCCGCTTGGCCCCCTGGATATGCCGGTCGCCATCCTGATCGCCGTGGTCAAGGCATCGCTGGTTGTGCTCTACTTCATGGCGCTGAAATACGACAAGCCGGTCAACTCGCTGACGTTTTCCGTCGGCACCCTCTTCGTCGTGATCTTCATCACGTTCACCCTCTTCGATACGGCGTTCCGCGGGGACCTGGGAGACGTCTCGTCGCAGACCGTGGATGAAATCAACCGACAGGAAACCGAAGCCGGGGAGCGCCAGCAGCAGTTCACGCCGGAGCAGATGGCCGTCAGCCCGGCCGACTACGAGGCCCTGCAGAATAATGGTTCGGCCGCGGATACGACGAATGCAGACACCGCCGATACGGAATAACGAGACGGCGGCACGCCTGGATGTCGATCCCGCCGTTCATCAGTATCGATCCCGTTATTCGGGGACCTGACGCGCTCATGATGCATATACGATGAAGACAGGTGACGATACGGTTGCCACCTGGCGGGACGGTTACCGGCCCGCGCTCACGCCGCCGCTGCCGGAGTACTACGACGCCCATGCCATTGCTCTTCTTTACCATCCTCGGCCCAATCATCGTGTTTCTGCTGCTCTGGGTCGCAGCGACGGCATATCGCATCTATTTTCCCGAACAGCCGCTCCCCTTCGAGCGCGACCCCGTCGTGTTGCGGGAAAAAGCGCGGCGGGCCGGGCAGAGCATTCCGGTCGGCATTCGCGAGATCCGGGCCGATCAGCGGCGCCAGAAACGAAAAGACGCCCAGGTGCTGTCGCCGGAATACCACTACTCCTGGGGAGGATCCGACGGCTTTCCGGATGCGTGGCGCGATGACCTGTGGCGCCGCCGGAATTAGCGACCTCGGTTTCAGGAAAAGAACAACGAAAAGACGCCGGCATCCGCCATGGGGCCGGCGTTTTCGATGCGCGCCTATGTCCCTGGGTCACGTCCACGCGTCGTCGGCGAAGACGTCCTGCTGCAGAAAAGAAGCAATGCGAGCGTGAGCGGCTGATCGGTCCTCCAGGAAAGAGTCACGATCGACGCCGGCCTGGCTCGTCACAACCTTTGCAACGTGACACGGCACGCCGTGCTGGGCCGCTACGTAGGCGACGGCGTAGCCGGAGGTGTCCGACACGTCGGCGATGCGCTGCCAGTAGGAGCCGTCTTCCGGATCGCCGATGTCGTGATCCTGGGTGACGACCGTCCCCGTCGTATCCGTCTCGAAAGGGCAGTCGAGCGGCATGCGTGGATAGGTCGGTGCGTTAAGGTGCACGCGATCGCCTTCCAGCACGAACGACGCCCCGACCAGTGTCCCCACATCCACGGCATCGGTGAGCGCCATGCAGGTCCCGATGTGCAGAATCCGGTCAAGGTCGTGCTCACGCATAAGCCGTTCTGTGTTCAACGTTGCCTTGATTTTACCTACGCCGAGAATGGACGCAACGGCCGGACCGACGCTGATTACGTCGCCCTCCGACAGCTGTTCAGCACGCATACTGACCACAGCTTGAAGGAAATCGTCTGCTTCTTCCGGCGTTGTAAACACTAATCCAGTCATCGAACACCCGGTGAGTTAAAAGGTATGAGACTCGCATATTTATCGATGCACGCACCGTCTCGTCGTGTTTTCAGAGAACGGCTGTGTACTCCGGTCCGCGAATGGGACCGGTGAAGGCCTGTCGGCCGACCACGATCCCCGGCGGGTCGTCAACTAAACCAATGAATGGTTGAAAGTCACGTCGCATGAAAGTCATCGAGCATCTGGAGCGCGCCAACAATCCGCTGATCTCCTACGAGATCATTCCGCCGAAACGTGGCGGTTCGGCCGAGCAAATGTTGAGCGTCGTAGAGAAGTTGATGCCCTACGATCCGCCGTTCATCGACGTCACGAGTCACTCGGCGGAGGTGTCTTACAAGCAGATGCCTGATGGGGCCTGGCAGCGGTGCGTAAAGCGAAAGCGACCGGGAACGCTGGGCCTATGCGCGGCGATTGAGGCGCGGTTCGATATCGACACCGTCCCGCACTTGCTGTGCCGCGGTTTTACACGGGAGGAAACGGAAGACGCCCTCATTGAGCTCAATTACCTGGGCATCGACAATGTGCTCGCCATTCGGGGAGACGATAAGGGCTACGACAAAACGATTCCCAGCGACCGGTCGCAGAATGAGTATGCGATCGATCTCGTCCGCCAGATCCGGGCGATGAACCATGGCGAGTACCTCGAAGACCTGATGGAAGCTGCCCCGACGGACTTCTGCATCGGTGTTGGAGGCTACCCCGAGAAGCATTTTGAGGCGCCGAATCTCGCGTGGGACATCATGCACCTGAAGGAGAAGGTGGACGCCGGGGCGCACTACGTCGTCACGCAGATGTTCTTCGATAACGAGAAGTACTTCGACTTCGTCGACCGGTGTCGCGACGTGGGGATCGACGTCCCGATCATTCCCGGACTCAAGATCATCACGAGCAAACGACACCTGCGTTCGCTGCCGCGGTACTTCCACACCGACATTCCCGAAGAGCTTGCCGCAGAAATTGAGGCCGCCGATCCCGAGCATGTCGACGATGTTGGCGTCGAATGGGCTTTGCGTCAGACCGAGGAGCTAATGAGCGCCGGTGTGCCTTGCACACACTTCTACATTATGTCCAGCGCGGATACGGTCAAGCGGATCGTCGAGCCGATGCGCGAAATGGCATAGCGCCGTGCGTTTGCGCAGTGTCCCCGATTCTGAGCCAAGCGTCGCGGCATAGGGAGCGACGACGGATGTTGCAGGTCCAGACGCTGTAGGTTCAGGCGCAGCACACCACGTAAAACGCCCGCGGATGGTGATAAAGCCATTCCCGGGCGTTTCGTACGTTCGAGGACGTGTCTCCAGCTCTAATGTGCATCGCGCTTCTTGCTGCGAAGCTGAGACTTGTATTTCTCAAGTTGCCGACGAAGCTGGTCCACGCAGCTGTTCACGGCCTGCTCGTACGTGGATGCGGAGTTTTCCGCCGTCAGACGCTTCTGATAGACGTCGATGTTGATTTCGACCTGCTTCTCCTGCGCAGGAGAGTTGTCTTCCCCGAGGATAATGTGGGCACTTACGATCCCATCGTAGAACTTCTCGAGCTTCGCCGCCCGTTTCTCTGCGTACTCTTTCACGTGATCCGTGACGTCGACGTGCCGAACCGTGATCTGCGTATTCATATTCCTGAAACGGTTGAATGAGCAAGGGACGTAAGCTCGAACGCTCCGGGCACGGAAGCACGGGCGTCAGAGGACTGTACACATTCCCGAGGCCGGCGCAATGTTTCGACGCGAATGAAAATCAGGCCTTGTCCGCGTCTACGGATCCGAGTCCAACGTGCTGCAGGTATTCATCCTCCAGCTTGTGCATCTTCTGATTGCCTGATGCCGTACCGTCGTCGTAGCCGACCAGGTGTAGCAGACCATGCGCGACATAGCGGGCGACTTCAACTTCGTACGAGGTGTCGAACTCGTCATGCCGCTCGGCCGCGGTGTCGAGGTCGACGTACACCTCGCCCTCGACCGCCTCATCCGTCTCGGCGAGAGAAAAGGACAGTACGTCCGTGTTGTAGTCGTGGTCGAGATACTCCCGGTTCAGGCGACGCACGGTCTCGTGGTCTGCACAAACGACGCTTACGTGCCGCAGGGATCGTCCTTCACCGTCCAATACCGTGTGCACGAGATCGGTGAGTCGATCGGTGTCCACGGTTCGAGAATCGTGGGCGAGGACGATCGATACGGGCTCGTCGTACGTCGGGGCGTCAGTCATGAACGGTCGGGGGGAGGCCAGAGTGTTGTCGGCGGTACTTCACGTCCGGCCGTCGGACAGGTTCGATCGCGGGAGCCCTCCCGTCCAAGCGCAGGCACGTTTGCTCCCCGGAGAGCCTCAGAACGCTGGGGTCGCGCCTTCGTCAGGAGCCTCGTGATCCGGTTCCTGCTCCAGGTTTCGCTCTGGTTCCGGCTCGTTGTCTACAGGTTTTACGTTTTCGAGAGCGGGTGCTGGCGAATCGATGGTCTCGACGTCTGGGGCATCACCTCCGTCTTCCTCCTCATCCAGAGCCCGAACGTTGACGGCGTGCAGGCCTTTCGGTCCGTCATTCATTTCGAACTGAACCGATTGACCTGTTCGGAGGGTTTTGAAATCGTCGTCGGAGTCGATTTGGGAGTAATGGATAAAGACGTCGTCTCCACCATCGGGGTGGTTGATAAAACCGTAGCCTTTCTTGGCGTCGAACCACTTGACCGTACTGTGCTGAATTGTCATGTCTGAGCCTCCACATAGTCGAAGCCCGATACAGCGCTCCTTCCTCCGTCCATACGCAAACGTCGGCAGCGAACGCTACGCGTCAGCGTCGCGGCCGGGACGGGCCACGCAGGCGACGGTCGGGGTCAGACGTCTTCGCTCGCTCAGGAGGCGGAGAGATGGAGCCGGAAATCAGGCGTCGATTCAACGGACTTGCGAGGGATTACTGGCGCAGGGAGCCGTCATGTCCACTACAGCTCCAGTCCCTGCACCCCGAATTGGGGAGCACCACGGCACATGACATGCTTCATCAAAAAATATAGACGCCGGTTCGCTACCCTGTCAAGGTCTCGAAGGAGCGAATAACTACGTTTCAGGTAGGTCTACGGCTCATCTTTGTCGCATCCGGTCGACACGCCCGACAATCGGAGATACCATGAAGTGTTCAGAGTGATCATATTCTGAATCCGCTCCGATTCCCTTCTAAAGATACATAAATTTAACGATTCTCGACGATTCAACAGCCTATCAGGGAAAATCCTGCCGTCTCCTCGACCGCATAACCCTGCTATCACGGTGGGCCTGTGGTCTGTTTTTGTGCGTAAAACGAAAAAGCGGAGGATGAGCCGAAGCTCACCCTCCGCGATGGGGCTGCGAGTCGTCGAACGGCAGTGTCGACTACGAGGTGCGATTTATCGCCATGCGTTGGAGGAATCCGTCCATTACTGTCGGGGTTCGCTCTCCCCGGGCGCAGGTGCATTGGGCGACGGGGCGTCGGGCATCTGCCTGTTGCCGCCCGGCGGAAGCAGTTCCCGCGGCATCCGGCTGCTGTCATCCCCACCGGAGAGACCCAGCATCTGACGCTGGCGGTCGGAGAGCGCAACGTTCGCATCGGCGAGAGCCTGTTCGAGGCGCTCGTCGAAGGACGTCAGCGCATCCTGCATCCCGGCGTCCCGGTACGCACTGCGGATGGATCCGGCGTACTGCAGGGCGTACGTCATGGACCGTCGTGCACCGCTTCGAACCTCGTGCATGACGACACGCTCAGACTCTTGCATGACACGGATCGCCCGGTCGTTCGCTCCGGCCACCTCCAGCGCCCGGGCCATCAGCACGAACGTCTGGATGTCGCCGGCAACGGTGGAGAAGGGGACCTGGTCGACGAAGTTCGTCAGGAGGCGACGGGCCCGGTCAGGATATCCCTGGCGCGCCAGCTGTTCCCCGGCCTGGGAGAAGCTGATCCGGTAGCCGTCGATCATACGACGGGCGTTCTCATTCAGGTAGAGGTCCGGGTCGGAGAGGTTGGTAAACCGGAAGGCGTTCATCCGCTCCTCCGTGAGTCCCGGCACCGCGCGACCGATGGCGGCTCCGCTTCGGACGGGTACCACTCGGTTGGCCTGCCCCTCCAGCTGGAAGTACGGATCCAGGTTGAGAGTACCGTCCCGTGCGACGGTGGTGGCGAAGTAAATCGGGCGCTGCCACCCCTGCTCCGCGGCCGTCCGGATCATGTTGTAGGCGACGAGGTCGGCTACCTGAAGGACGCGTACGTCCCGACCGTAGGCACGACCTTCGAGGCGCCACGACATGGGGCGCTCAATCGTGAGGGAATCCGGTGTCTTTTCTGCCAGATACACGTCGCTGAACCGGTTGGCCGCGTTCTGCTGGACGGGAATCTGCACCGTCCGCGGGTCGAAGCGCGACGGCCGGAGGTTGTTGATCTGCTGCTCCGACATGGAGATCGGCAACGGTTCGGACTCGTACGCCGCCTCGTTCTTGAGCTGCTCAACATACCAATCCGTATTCAGGAGCGAGAGATTTGCCACGCGCACATCGGTACGGATGCCTTCGACCTCCTGCAGGTACCAGAGCGGATACGTGTCGTTGTCCCCGTTCGTGAAGAGGATGCCGTCCTCGGCCACGCTGTTCAGCATGTTGTATGCGTAGTCACGCGCAACGAAGTTGCCGGACCGGTCGTGGTCGTCGTAGTTCTCGTACGTCATCCAGAGCGGGACGGCGGCGAACAGTGCGAGACCGACGCCCGTCATCACTCCGGCGCGCTGCAGGCTCTTGAGGCTGTCGCGCACGGCGTCGTACGCCAGTTCCAGGATTCCGCCGGCACCGATGCCGACCCAGAGGGAGAAGGCAAAGAAGCTCGCCACGTAGGCGTAGTCACGCTCGCGCGGCTGATTCGGTGTCTGGTTCAGATAGATGATGATCCCGATGCCCGTCACGAGGAACAGGGTGAACACGCTGAACGCCCGGCGCCAGTCTCGGCTGGCGTGGTAAAAGGCACCGAACAGCCCCAGTAACAGCGGGAGGGCAAAGTAGACGTTGTGTGACGCTTTTTCACTGGGCGTTTGTCGGAGCTGCGTGTCGGGTGGATCGATGAAGGAAATGCCGGTCACGGCGGGGGCGTCCTGCACGTCGCTCTGCCGTCCGGAGAAGTTCCAGAGGAAGTATCGGACGTACATGTGGCCGACCTGGTATTCCCAGAAAAACTCCCAGTCGGAGTCGTACTGGTCATACACGCGCCAGTGCGACTGGCTGATCGAGTGACGCCGTGGAAACAGAACGGGATCGGCTTCGTCGTCGCGAGGGACGACGCCTCGCTCGTCGTTGTACGTCATCCCTGTAAGCAGGGGCGTGGTTCCGTACTGCTCACGTTCCAGATACGACACGAAGCGCTCCGGGGTGTCGGGGTCGTTCAGGTCGATGTGCGGTTCGGTGGCGCTGCGAATGAAGATGAGTGCGTACGTGGAGTAACCGACCAGGATCACTGTCAGGCACAGGAGCGCTATGTTCGCGACCTGCATTTGCCGCTTGTGCGTGACGTAAAGCCCGCCGGTGACGACGAGTACCAGGAAGAAGACGGCGAAGAGCGGCGACCCGACTGCCCCGATGTATTTCGGGACGTAAAGAATGACGCCCGGGTAGATCGTGAAGAACACGACCGACGCCAGCGCCCCGGTGACGACGATCATCCGGAGCCGTTTTTGAGGCGTCCAGTCCGGCTTGTCGTACTCGGTAAAGAAGATGATAAGGGCAACGAAGAAGAACGCCAGCAGGTTGAGCAGGTGCACGCCGATCGCGAGTCCGAAAAAGTAGGCGATCAGGACGAGGTACCGGTTGGCGCTCAGGCCGAACGGATGCTTGCCGCCGGCGAGAAGCCGTTCCTCCGCCTCGGCTTCGTCACTCCAGCGCATGGCGAGGTACACCACGAGCGCCGTGAAGAACATCGACAGGGCGTAGACCTCGGCCTCGACGGCATTGAACCAAAACGTGTCCGTGGCCGCGAAGGTGAGGGCACCGATCACCCCGCTCCCGAGCCCGACGACGCGCTGCTCCGGCGTCCACGTCGACGGCGTTCCATGCCATCGCCGAACGAGCCGGAGAATGATGAGGTGTGTGAGCAGGACCGTCCCCGCGCTGGACAGTACCGAGATCATGTTCACGGCCAGCGCGACGAAGTCCGCCGGGACGAACATGGAGAAGAGGCGTCCCATGAGCATGTAAAACGGCGCCCCGGGAGGGTGCATCACCTGGAGCTTGTACACGCTGGCGATAAATTCGCCCGCATCCCAGAACGACGTCGTCGGGGCGACGGTCAGCGTGTAGAGCACGAGAGCCCACGCAAAGACGAAGCCGGCGGCGATGCGGTCAGTCCACTTCCAGTTCATTCTGTCGGATTACCAAAGGGGAGAAGGCAAAGCGGCGAGCCGAAAGGCCCGCATGTGGTGACAGGGGTGAAGAGGGCGAACCTACCAGTCCGCCCGGGTGTTATCAATCAATTGCTGGATCGTGGCCATCTTCATCTCGCCGTAGTTCATGGCGAAAGCGAGTTCACCGTTCTGATGGAAGATCCAGGTAGACGGGCTCCAGGTAAAGGGGAGCCCGAGGAACTGTCGGCGTCGGAGGTCCTCGTTGTCGCTCGGCCCCGTGTCGGGGAGCGTGAGCATGGACACGCGGTCCGGTATGTCGTATTTGTTGAGGACGGACGCACCACTCTCTCCGTCATTCCAGATGGTGATAAACACGAAGTTGACGTCCGGATTATTGCGGACGAGGTCTCCCCAGCCGTCAGCCAGTTCGTTCCGGGCATTGGGGCACCAAGGGGCCCAGAAGTGAACGACGTGGATGCCGGCCGACGTCAGCATCTCGCGCACCTCTTGTTCAGCCGCGGTCGGAGCGGGGGCAGTGAGTGCGGGGCGCGGCTCCGTTACATCCTGCAGGGAGTCCTGCGATGCCGTTGTTTCCGTGGCCCTGCCGAGGTCGACGTCTCCCATCGGACAGGCGTCGCCGTCATTCTCCGATGCTGCGGTGTTGTTTTGGACGACGCGGGTGTCCGTTCGGGCGGCCGGAGCATCGGCGTCCTGCCCGGCGACCGGTGCGCCAGAAACCAGAACGACGGCAAGGAGCGCGACCAGGACACGGCCGGGCACGAGGCGCCTTAGAGATCGGTGAGTCATTGAGGGGACGGGCATCGAAGGCAGAAAAACACGGATCTTCGTGGAGCGGAGAGAGGATAGCGCATCAGACATCCGCACCGCCAAGGACGATAACGATCTCTCCCCGGATGTTTTCATACCCGGCAAAATACGATAGCACCTCTTGCAGCGTTCCACGACGCACCTCCTCGTAGGTCTTCGTGAGTTCGCGGGCCACGGCGACGGGACGATTCGGTCCGCAGTGATCGATCAGTGCGTCGAGCGTTCGGAGAAGCCGGTGCGGCGACTCGTAAAACACGACGGTTCGGGGCTCCTGCGCGATGGACTTGAGGCGGGTCTGCCGGCCCTTCTTTTTCGGGAGAAAGCCCTCGAATACGAACCGGTCGGACGGGAGCGCGCTGGCCGTGAGGGCCGGTACGAAGGCCGTCGGGCCTGGAAGCGCGCTGACCTCGATGCCTGCCTCGCGAGCGGCTCGCGCAAGGTAGAACCCGGGGTCGGAGATGCCCGGCGATCCGGCATCCGTAATCAGGGCAATCTGGTGCCCCGCACGCATCCGCTTCACAAGGTGGGGTGCTTTGTCACGTTCGTTGTGGTCGTGGTATGACGTGGTGGGGGTGTCGATACCGTACTTCGACAAAAGGACGCCGGAGGTGCGGGTGTCTTCGCAGGCAATCAGGTCCGATTCGCGCAGAACACGAACGGCACGGATCGTAATGTCTTCGAGATTCCCGATTGGGGTGGGGACGAGGTAAAGCACCGGAAGCGAGCTGAGGAGACGGGCGACGGGCGATGACAAAAAACAGGCGATGTCAGGAACGGCTGAAGATCGATTTGATCCACAGCCAGAGGCGCGTGCGCAGGGGCGGGGTGGCGCGCAGGTCGAGGATAACGTACGTTACCAGCCAGAGGCCGACGACGACCATGATGGCGTTTGCGATCCACATCCCCACCCAGGGCTCAAGGAGACCTCGGTCCGCCAGCTTTTCCCCCTGAACGAGGGTCACCCAGTAAAACATGAAGATGCCGAGGGCGACGGCACCGATCGTAGCGAGTCCACCACGACGGATGCTGAGCCCCAGCGGTGCGCCGATAAACATAAAGATGAGACACGCGACCGCGATCGAAAACTTCTTGTAGATCTCGACGCGGTACCGCTGGATGCGCTTCGTTTTCCATTCGAGCGTCCGCGACGCGCTGCGTGCGCTGGACTGGGCCGAGCGGGCTTCCTGGAGGGCGTTTCCGGCGACGACGTGCTGCTGCGATGCCGTTAGTCCACGAAGGCCGGCGTAGGGCGTGGGCACGGCGGCGGTGTCGAGCGCGGTGGCATTGGCATCCGTCGCCGGGTTGCGCGGCTCCGGGAGGTCGCTGAGCGACAGGTCGGGATCCAGCCGAATATAGTCGACCAGGTTGGAGTGGAGGCTCACGATCTGAGAGTCGCGCTGAGTGGCCAGCGAATCCACGATATGGACCATCGTTGATGTGGGCATCGTGCGGTCCGAGCGCCGATCCCCTTCCTCGGACCGTTCAAACACGAACTCCGAAAGGTCCAGTCGTAGCTGGTGCCGGTCGAACGACAGCCGTTCATACCGGGATGTCCGCTGGCCGCTGCCCGGCCGCGGGCGGTGCATCTCTCCATTGAAGAGGATGAGCGTGATGCTTTCCCCGGTCGCGCTCGGTTGAAGGCGACCGTGAGACGCCTTGATGACGGCCTGCTGATTCCGACCCTGCGTGTAGTCGTAGATCGTAACGTCGTACAGCCGGTTCGTGCCCTCCGGGCGGTCGCCGACGAGAATGCTGTAGTCGTCGACGCCGCTGTAGAATACACCGGGTTGCAGATCGAACCCCGGCCGTTTCGTCCGGATGTCCTTCCAGAGCAGGCTCGCCCGGTGGTTCGCTTCCGGAAGCATGATGTTGTTGAAGTACATCATTCCGCCGGTGACCAGGAGTCCGACGATAAGCGTCGGCCAGATGAGCTGGGAGAAGGAGATGCCGGTGCTCTTGATGACGGCGTAGTACTGCGACTCGGCGAGGCCCCCGAACGTCATCAGCGCGGCCAGGAGGACGGACATTGGAACCGCCAGCACGACCATGTACGCCAGGTTGTACACGATCAACTCAAGGATGACCGTGACGGGAATGCCCTTTCCTGCGATTTCCGGCAGCCAGCGAATTAAGAACTGCATGACCAGCAGGAACATGAGCGTACCGAGCCAACCGAGGAACGGGCCGGGCAGTCGGCGCAGAATGATCCAGTGAAGACGCTTCACGAGCGATCGAAGGACGGGGGAGGGACACAGCAGGACGTGAACCTCTGAGCCCGGATGCTGTTCGGGCCGGGTCCGGCATCGCGCTTGAGCGGTGCAACGAATCCGTACGCGTTCTATGCATCGGCCAAGTTGATCCGGAGACCGTCGCGGACGGCGTCGTGCAGCGCCCCGGGGACCGCCGATCGGGCGACGGACTGGACCTGCATTTCGCGTCGCCGCGGATACGTCTTTCGGAGATGGCTGAAGAAGGCCCCCTGCTCCGCGTCCGGCACGTCGAGGATGCCTCGGAGCCGGCGGTGATCTCCTCGGACGTCACAGGCCGCTTCCGCCAGGTGAACCAGGTATTCGGTTCTGGGGAGACGCGCATCGGGAGGGGAGAGGCGCAGATCAGCCGGGTGGGTCGGTGCCACGGTGGCCTCTGGAGACCACGCCGGTGCGACCCCAAGGAACTGGCAGAGGGCCCGGTACAACATGGCCGTGCCGCGCACCTTGCCGTCGTACGCGTAGCCGGCGACGTGCGGCGTTGCGACGTCGACCCGGCGGAGGAGGGACGTGTCAGGCGTCGGTTCATTTTCCCACACGTCCAGCGCGACCGCACCGATGGGGCTGTCTCCTTTCTTGAGCCGGTGTAGCAGCGCGGCGTTGTCCACGACGGCGCCTCGCGAGGTGTTGATGAGCCAGGTGTTCGGGCGGAGTCGATCCATCACGTTGCCGTCAATGAGGTGATGGGTTGGATGTCGCCCGTCGACCGTGAGTGGCGTATGTAGGGACAGGACGTCTGCGGCATCTACGATATGATCTAGCGAGACGTAGGCATGGTCTGTCCCGTTCTCTTCGGCGTCCTCGGCCAGAGGGGGATCGTTCATGAGCACGGAGGTGCCCAGTTCGCGAAGGCGCCGGGCGACCCGCGAGCCGGTATTGCCGCAACCGATGACGCCGACGGTGCGAGCCTCCAGGTTGGCCTGCCGCCGGCTGGCCAGGTGAAGCGCGATCGTGACCACGTAATCCGCTACGGAGTCCGCGTTGGACGCAGGGGCATGGGCAAAGGTGATGTTGCGATCCACGAGCCACGCCCGGTCGACGTGGTCCGTGCCGATCGTGGCCGAGCCGACGAACCGGACCGGCGTTCCGGCCAGAAGGTTAGCGTCGACCTGCGTGACGCTGCGAACCAGCAGAACGTCTACCTCCTGCAGGTGCTCACGTGAGATGTCGCGACCGGGCCGCGTCGTGACGGATCCGAACGTCTGAAACGCCTCCCGTGCGAGCGGAATGTTTTCATCCGCGAGAAGAGAAAGTGAGGGGGTAGACATAAGAAGTGGAGTACGGGAGAAAGCGCTTTTTTCAATTTATAAGATTCACCAGACCACAATAGATCCTGGAATTGCCCCGTAAACACTTTAAAGACGGCAGGAACGAAGCATCAAGAGATGGGGAAGGTCGTGTCAAGATCCGTCGCGGGGCTTCTCCAAAGCAAATCAACACATGGAGTTACATAAAATCGACCGCGGAAACCTGCCAATAGAGCACTCGTTGACCGGTCCGAACTTGGAAACAGGGCGTAGTGCGTAAGTGCCTAATTTCCAATACCATACGGCGTATTTGTGTTGTGTCGGGCGCCGTTCGCAGATTGTTGAACAACTGGTAAACCGCATGAGCTACCGCGCTATTCTTTTCGGCCTGTGTGTCGTCATGGTCTTTTCGGCCGCGAAGGTTTCGACCCTCGCGTTTGACGAGCCAGGCACGTCGTCCTCCGTTCAGGCTGCGTCCTGGATGGCTTCGTTCTCCTCCGTGGCGTCGGCTGCACCGCGTTCGATCACGGCGGCGGACACGTCGGGGTCGACGTATGAGCTGTTGAGCGCGATCTACGGCTACTCGCAGTATACGCCCGAGCAGAAGGCGTCGCTGCCCTCCATTGACGAAGCGACCCTTTGGCTCGCCCGCTGCATCTACTCGGAGACCAAAATCCCCCATGAGCAGGAGCTCGTGGCATGGGTGGTCCGTAATCGGGTGGAAACGGATTTTCGGGGCCGGTCGACCTACCGGGGCGTGGTGATGGATCCGTATCAGTTCAGTGCATTCAATCCCAACTCGCCGAAGCGCTCGTTCTACATGAACCTGACGCCGGAGACGCAACTTCCAGGCTGGCAACAGGCGCTCACCATTGCGCACTATGTCCGCCGGGCGGATCCGGCATATCGGCCGTTCTCCATCAAGACGCGCCACTTCTTCAGCGAGGTCTCAATGCCTAACAATCAGTTCCCGTACTGGGTGCAGCAGCGGGAGCACGTATCGCCGGGCTGGAACTACACGGTGGACTCGCGTCGCTTCCGGTTCTACGAAAAGGTCTCGTGAGCGGACGACGTCCATGCGAAGCATCATGATATCGCCGGTGCCGGCTTCTCGCCGCGCACCGGCGTTTTCTTGTTGCGGTCATGACGCCGGACCGGGATACTGCGGCCGCGACGTCGATGAACCAGCTATACACGTAGCGGCCGGCCCTTCGGCGTGCCGAACCGGGGGAGACAAAAAAGTGGGTACCCGGACGAGAATCCAGGTACCCACCATGCCGCACACGTGAATCGTGCGGGGAATGTCATCTGCAGACTAGAACAGGACGTTGACGCGCAGGCTGAAGGCGCTGAATTTCGGGCTTTCCGAGACCTCAACGGCGTCCGTATCCACATACTCCGAGATCCCGAACTCGTAGCGAAGCTCCGGCTGCAGTTTAAACGGGACCGCGGGCAGGGCGACCTGGACGCCAACACCCACGTTTGCAGATAGCGAAACGTCCTCGGTGAAGTCGTCGAAGTCGTTATCGTTGAAGCCCTCCACGTTGGAGCGCGGGATCGTAAGCATCGGGCCCGCGAGCACGTACGGCGTGATCACCGGCGTGGTGAGGACGTTGAGGCGGACGTCAACGGGGACCTCAAAGGTCGATATGTCGACCGTTCCGGCAGCCGAGCCCACGGTTGTCGATCCGAACTCGTAGGTACCGACTTTCCGGTAGAAAAAGCCGGGGCGAATATTGACGGGGCCGAATCCGGCATCGTACACGACGCCGATGTGGTAGCCCGTCGAGTTCTCGAAGTTGGCCTCCGTGCTACTCGTGCTGATGTCGTCAGAGGATTCGAAGTTCAGCCCGCCGGCAATTCCGAACTGGGCCTGCGCGGGAGCAGCCCCGAGCATCAGGACGACGGTGAGGGCGAGAGTGGACGAAGCGATTCGTGTAAGCAGATCGCGCATGGAGCGGGGGAGATTAGGGAAGAGATCAGGAAAATGAGACGTATGCCGTGCGAACCGGGCGATCAATGAACGACCGGCTTCGCACGGCGAAGAGGCCTCACGGATCTTACGTATCTGTTGTTCACTGTACGAGCCGCACACTCCGACCCCAAAGTCACAGGCGGATTATTACATTCATAACCTGTTTGGCGGATGTATTTCAAAGAAGTACGTTCAGCCGTTCATGCGTACTCATAGGCGTGACGGTTATCTTATAACACCGACACGGTCGTCACGGTGCTGAACATCAATCGAGCCCCGTGTTGCAAGCGTCGCGGGGACCGACTGTCGGGAGGTCCGTACCTTTGGAGTGCCGAAGGCTGTCCGCCAAACAGGATCTCACTGTCTCGCATCCGCCTCGGACGTCCGCCGACTGCACTGTCGCGTATAAGTTACGGGTGCGTGACCCCGACGGGCGCCGGTTGTCCGGAACTCCATCGCCGCTCCGCAACCTGCCTACGCGCGATGAGTTGATGGCACCGACGGCTCGTCCGGCCGCATTTCATCGATCGCTTCAGGTTCCAGCATCCCATGAAAATCGGCATCACCTGTTATCCCACGTACGGCGGAAGCGGCGTTGTCGCCACCGAACTCGGCAAGGCTCTCGCCTCCCGTGGCCACGAGATTCACTTCATTTCGTCATCGATGCCGTTCCGGCTCTCGCACATTGCCGGCAACATTTTCTTTCACGAGGTTAACGTTCAGACGTATCCGCTCTTCGAGTACCCGCCGTACACGCTGTCGCTGACCAGCAAGATGGTGGACATCGCGAAGCACGCCGGGCTCGACGTCATGCACGTGCACTACGCCATTCCGCATGCGACGAGCGCGGTTATGGCTAAGCAGATTCTAGCCACCGAAGGCGTACATGTGCCCGTCGTCACGACGCTCCACGGGACCGATATCACGCTGATCGGTCAGGACCCGTCGTTCGCGCCCGTGGTCACGTGGTCGATCAACGAGTCGGACGGCGTCACGGCCGTGTCTAACTACCTGCGCCAGGAGACCTACGATCACTTCGAGGTCAACAACGGCATCGAGGTGGTGCCCAACTTTATCGATACCGAGCGTTTTCACCGCCAGAACAAAGAGCACTTCAAGCAGGCGCTTTGCCCCAACGGGGAGAAGGTGATCGCGCACGTCTCAAACTTCCGCCCGGTCAAAAACGCCCAGCAGGTCGTCGAGATCTTTCATCGCCTACGTGCAGACGACCTTCCCGTGAAGCTACTGCTCGTTGGCGACGGCCCGGATCGCGTTCCGGCCGAGCACAAGGCCCGCGACCTGGGCGTGTACGACGATATCCGCTTCCTCGGGAAGCAGGATCCGGTCGAAGAGATCCTGTCGATTGCCGACGTTTTTCTGATGCCGAGCGGCTCGGAGACGTTCGGCCTGGCAGCGCTGGAAGCTATGGCCTGCGACGTACCGGTTGTGGCCAGCAACGTCGGCGGCTTGCCGGAGCTGGTCGTGGACGGGGAAACTGGATTTCTCTGTGAGCTGGATGACATCGACGCATTCGAGGCGGCCTGCCGCCGGCTTCTCGTCGACGACGAGTTGCATCAGCGGATGTCGGCGGCCGCTCGATCACGTGCGGAGGACACGTTCGACATCAGCCAGATTGTGCCGCTCTATGAGAAATACTACCAGCAGGTCCGGGAGAATACGCTGGAGTCGGCCGGGTCGTCCGCCTGAGCCTGCCCTCGCATGGAGCGACCCGGAGAAGAGGGGCGCGCTCACGCGTCGCTCAGGAATGGGTTCTGGCGTCGCTCTCGCCCGATCGTTGTCTCGGGCCCGTGTCCGGGGTAGATCGTGACGTCATCGCCGAGGGGGAGCAGCGTGTCGCGGATCGATGCCATGAGCTGTGGCATGGACGTCTGCGGGAGACCCTGGGTTCGTCCGATCGAATCCTGAAAGAGGACGTCGCCCGTGATTGCCTGCCGGCTTTCCGCGTCGACGAAGCAAATCGAGTCGGGGGAATGGCCCGGCGTGTGCAGGACATCGAGCGTGACCGAGCCGAACGATACGGCGTCGCCTTCCGCTAGAAACGACGTTGGCGCAGACGGCGGCTCAATCTGCACGCCGAAGGCGGTCGCCTGCTCAACGGATCGCTCGATGAACGGAACGGCGGCTTCGTGCATTTTGAATGCGTCGTCGAACCGGTCCTCGAAGAACGAGCACCCGAAGATGTGATCGATGTGGGCGTGCGTCAGCAGCAGGTGGACGACGGTCAGGTTGTTCTCCTCCAGAAACTTCGCCACCTCCTGTTTCTCGTTGTCCGCCGCACAACTCGGGTCGATGAGGACGGCCTCGCCCTGATCATGGCAGACGTAGCAATTCGTCATGAACGGGTTGTAAGTAAACGACTGGACCTTCATGGAGGCAGGAAGAGGCGTGTGTGGGAGGAGGTCAGGGATACGGATCGGTAAACCGACAATCCGTACGAGCCGGTCAGGCGAACGTTCGCGGGCTGTCATCCCGCGGCGTACGAGAAGATCACACCGTAACCCGTGGCGTGCCGGGGGTATGGCGTGGTCCTCGCACGCGAAGTGGGCCCGCGATCTTCTCGACCCCGCCGTGACGATCCAGTTATCGGCCCCATGATGCCGCCGCCCTCTTCGGATCGAAGCATACATTTCCACTGGAGCCTGGACGCCCGTCCGCGTGAGCGTGAACGCCTCCGCAGGGCCATCCGCGAGTCCGCCGCAGACCTGTCGGCGTCGCTCTCGCCTGAATGGATCATCGTTCGCCGGGCGGTTGCGGGGCAGGTACTCTACCTCGCGCACTACCGTACGACGCGCCGGACCGTCACCGCTGCGAGCGCCGCGGAACTGGCACGTCGCATCTTGGAGGGCGCGCTGGAGACGGATGCGGGGAGGACGGCAACGGATGCAGAGGCCACCGGCCCGTCCCGGAGGTAGCCAGAGCGTACGCTGCGGCAACGGCGCGGAACCTGACGGACTGGGCCGTCGGGGCTGATGCCGGTCACCTCAACCGGAGCAGACGTCGAATCAGCCGCGATAGCCGTAGGATTTGAGGTACGACTCCTGGTCGCGCCAGTCTTTCCGGACTTTTACGTGCAGCTGCAGGTAGACGTCGGACTGCACGAACGGCTCGATATCTTTTCGCGCAGCGGTTCCGAGTCGCTTCAGGGCTCGTCCGCCCTTGCCGATCAGAATGCCCTTGTGCGACTTTCTGTTGACGACGATCTCGGCGTCGATGAAGTCCTTTTCGTTGGTGCGCTCCTCGTACTCCACGATGTTGACCTGAACGGAGTACGGGATTTCTTCGTGGTACTGCTGGAAGACCTTCTCCCGGATGATCTCTGCGACGAAGAATCGTTCCGGGTGCTCGCTGACCATCTCCTTCGGGTAAAACGGCGGCCCCTGAGGAAGCCGATCCACGATCAGGTCGAGGAGCGTGCCGACATTCGTTCCTTTTACCGCAGACGTGGGGACGACCTCGTCGAAGCCGCGAAGCTCCGTGTACTTCTCGACGAGTGGGAGCGCCTGCTCGTTCGGGATCAGATCCATCTTCGTCAGGACGAGAAAAGCGGGGCGTTCTCCGGCCTGTTCGAGGCTGAACGTGTCCGGCGAGTCCTGTGTCACGTCGTGGAGGAAGAGGAGGAGGTCCGCATCCCGCACGGCACTTTCTACCTGGCCCATCATGGCCTCGTGGAGGCGATACTGCGGCTTGATGATTCCCGGCGTGTCCAGGAAGATGACCTGGTGCGATTCATCCGAGTGAATCCCGATCACGCGGTTGCGTGTCGTCTGCGGCTTCCGCGTAACGATCGACAGCTTCCGCCCGACCATCGCGTTCATGAGCGTAGACTTGCCGACGTTCGGCTTGCCAATCAGCGCGACGTACCCGCTTTTATGATCGTCGGGAAGGTCTTCGAAAAATGGAGACGGAGCGTCCATGCTCGGCGGGATGGGAAGCGAAAAGAAGAAGGGAAGACAGGAGGAAGTCGGCCGGTGATCAGGCTTTGACGACCGAGAGCATGTCGCGCACGGCCTGGTCCATGCCCGTCAGAACGGCCCGGGAGATGACGGCAAAGCCGATCGACACCTCTGCCACATGCGGGACCGTGTCACGGAACAGGGCGAAGTTGTTGTAGTCGAGCCCGTGTCCGGCGTGAACCCGCAGGCCGGCGTCGTGGGCCGCCCGGGCACCCTCGGCGAGGCGGTCGGCTTCGGCCCGGCGGTCGGCGTCTGTCGTGGCGTTCGCGTAGTCGCCCGTGTGCAATTCGACCGTGTTGGCGCCAGCGTCGGCCGCGGCACGGATTTGCTCCGACACCGGATCGACGAACAGGGCGACTTGCTCGATGCCCGCGTCGTAGAGGCGGGGGATGACCCGGTCGAGGTGGTTGCGGTTCGCCATCACGTCAAGCCCACCCTCCGTGGTTACCTCCTCCCGCCGCTCTGGAACGAGGGTGGCGAGGTCCGGAGCGACGTCGCAGCAAATGTCGACGACCTCTGGATCGGTGGAAAGTTCGAAATCAAGCTTGCCCTTGACCGTCTCCTGAAAAAGCCGAACGTCTCGTTCGGTGATGTGCCGTCGGTCTTCACGCAGGTGAAACACGATGCCGTCGGCTCCGGCTTGCTCGCAGATCGCAGCCGCGTGCACGGGGTCGGGAAACGTTTCTTTTCGCGCGTTACGCAGCGTTCCGACGTGGTCGACGTTAATGAGCAGACGGATCACAGGCACGAGGCGGTGGACGGGTAGATTGGCGAACATCGAAGATACCGATCCTCGACGTGCTTTGTTTTGGGAATCGCACGCCAAAATCGGAAGGCCGTCGGAAGAATCGCGGGATTCGGACTGAACGAAAAAGCATGAATGCGGGGGGCGGCTGCGGCGTCCGTCGGCGGGTGTTTGCTCTGCTCGGTCCGGGAAATGAGCGACCGGGACGGGTCGCCTCCGGGTTTCGGTGGACCGCGGCGCGCAAACGCTTGACCCTGACCGAATTCCCCGTTAACGTCGGATCCTCGTTCGACGCTGGTTGCATTTCGCAAGGTCGGCATGTACTTTTGGCCGTGTTGCCGTTCTGCCCGCGATGTCGTTCCTTGCAGCGCTGTCTCCCGGCTCGAACTACGCACCCGCCGGGTCATTGTCCGACCATTGTGAACGGGCTGGACGGACGCCAGGATTGCATATTCGTTCTTGTGTCGCTGCTTGCGCGGCAGCGTCGTTCGATTCGCTTTTTACAATCAATCATCGTTGACGCCCACATGGCTGCGAGCCGCCAGAACCTTCGCACCGGAGTTCAAATCGTGTTGGGGATCGCTATTATCGTCCTTTCTTACTTTCTCTACCGGGCGATCACCGAACCGTACGAACGAATCGAGCGACAGCAGGAACTCACGGAGCAGACCCGCGAGCGGATGTCGAACATTCGCACCGCTCTCGTCGACTACGAGCGCGACAGTGCCAGCTTCCCGGATTCACTCGACACCCTCCGGGTACACATCGAGCGCGACTCGCTCCTTCGCACCGCACAGGATAGCATCTTCGGTGGGCCGTTGAACCTGGATTCCCTGTTCTTTTCTCCGCGCACGGGCAACCGATTCCTGTATACCGTCAGTGATACCGGAAAGGTCGAGACCTATCTGCTCGAAGATCCGGACACGGATGATAAGATCGGAACCCTTTCCGGCGATCCGACGCAGACAAACGTTGCGTCCTGGGAGTAATCGATCGATCCCGCAGCGGCACGGCCGTCTGTCCGTAACGGACGGGCCTGTTTCGCGGGCATCGTTTACCGATCGATCGGCCGGAGGCGACCATGTGGCGGCATCTGCTGCTGCCACGAGCGTCCGTTCGGGGCGCTTCGCCGTTACCGGTGCCGGCGCCATCCGGATCGGTTCGCTACGCCGAATCCCTGCTGTGCCCGGGACGTAGGATAATCCGGCGTCGCATCTGACGTATTCGCACCGTACCTTTCCACGATATATGCCCGTCCGGCCCCGCTTTCACGGTACTTCGTGATGAAAGGGACGCCGGAGCGTATCCCGTGATCGCCTCGACGTATATCTGAACCGGCATGAGTGAAGCGGTCCTCGCAGCGATCGATATCTACGGCTCGCAGCTTCGGTATGCCGAGGTCGAAAATGAGGAGGACGCGCCCCCTCGACTGCTTCGGCTGGGCAGTTGCAGCTTCGACTTCGACGTGGTCGATGATCTGGTCCGGTCGGGGGCACCGCCACACGGCGGCGAGGTCGTCGCTGCACTGCAGGAGGCGTTTGATGAGACGGAAGCATCGCGGCTTCGAATCTGCGTCCATCCGCCGGACTCCTTCACCTTCTTTACGCCCATCGCGGCGGAGTTGCCGGTGCGGAGCCGACAGGAGCAGATTCATCAGCAGGCCGCCCTGCTGACCGGTACGCGCGACCCGGAGGGCCTGGACCTCGCGTCGCAGACCGTCCGCACCGCCCAGGACAGCGAAGGCGAGGCGGTCATGTGGGTACACGTACTCGCCACCCCCGGCGCCGTCCATGAGCGCCTGGGGCACCTCGCCAGTTCGCTTCCCGTCACGGGCTTCGACTGGGTCGTCAGTACGCAGGCCGCCGCGAGGGTTGCTGCTCAGACCGATCTCACTGGGATCACGCAGGCGCAGGCGCTCCGGCCCTTTACTATGTCGGTGGGTCGCTATGACGGACACACAGAATACACACTTTCTCGGGACCGGCAGTGGTACCACAGCCATTACACCCATGAGGCCGATACGCCAACGGACCGGTTGTATTTTGCGATCGGTCTGTTGAACCGTCTCGGGGTCTCCCCCGGCGCGGTCGGGCGCCTCTTCGTCTACGGGCTCGACGTGGATTCGAACGCGTACGCGCCGTTCCAGACCATTTTCGGCGTGGAGCCGGAGACGCTGGATCCGCTGAGCGCGCTTCGTGCGGATCGGAGTCGATTCGGCACGCGGCTCGACGTCGGCGCCTTTGCGCCATGTGTCGGAGCGCTCCTGTGAGTTCGCTACGGTTCGGGCGCGAGGCGGCGTTTGATCCATGGCGTGCGCTCCCGACGGCTCCGTGGCCGTGTTTCTTGCGCGGGCCTCGCCGGGCGGGAACGCCTCACCCACTGCTCCTACTGGAATTTGTTTGAGTCGCTATGCGCATCATCGCCGGACGCTTTCGCGGACACGGTCTTTCCTCCCCGCCCGGGCACATGACCCGGCCGTCGACTGCGCGAACGCGCGAGTCGCTCTTCGCCCTCGTGGACAGCCGCATCTATCTTGAGGGAGCCGAAGTGCTGGATATGTTTGCGGGAACCGGAGCGCTCGGACTCGAAGCGATCAGCCGGGGCGCCTCACTCGTCACATTCGTCGAACAGGATGCAGAGGTCCTGGCGTTCGCCCGTCAGAATGCCGAAGAACTGGGTGTGTCCGACCAGTGCATATTCATAAACGGCGATGCGCTGACGTACCTGCGCCGCTACAACGGGCCGGAACTCGACCTTATCCTCGCAGATCCGCCATACGACCTTGAGGGACTGCGGGACATCCCCGACCTGGGTATTCCTCACCTGCAGACAGACGGCGTGCTCACGCTCGAGCACAGTTCCCACGACTGGTTCGACGAGCACCCCAACCAGATGACGAGCCGGAAGTACGGGCGAACCATTGTCACGATCTTCCGCCCGCCTCTACCGCCGAAGGACGAGGAAGAGGCAGCATCCGACGAAGCAGCATCCGACGAGGCAGCATCCGCCGGGGCTGAGACCGACGACGTGACGTCGGACGGGGACGATCTCATTGCCGACGTGCTGGGAGCGTCGTTTTCCGAGGACGAAGCGCCGGCTGCTCCGGCACCGGAGGACGTGTCGGACCGCGACGACACCGGAGGCGTCCAATCCGATGAAGAGGAATCGCCCGGCTCCTGACGCGGCCGCCATGCACCCCTTTCCACCGCCATCGTGCTCGTATGCCCGACCCCGTCGCCCTTTACCCCGGCACCTTCGACCCGTTCACCTTCGGGCATCGCGACATCCTGGAGCGCGCGCTTCGGCTGTTCGACCGCGTTGAGGTCACCGTCGGCATCAACGCCGAGAAGAAGACACTTTTCTCCACGCAGGAGCGGATCGACCTCATCCGCCAGTGCACCGTCGATCTGGACGGGGTCAGCGTCGCATCCCACGAGGGGTTGATCGTGGACCGCGCCGAGGCCGTAGGTGCCCGGGCACTCGTTCGCGGCCTCCGGCAGGTGAGCGACTTTGACTACGAGTTCCGGATGGCATTTGCCAACCGCAAACTCTACGATGAGGTGGAAACCGTTTTTCTGATGACCTCCGAGGAGTACGCCCTCATCAGCTCTTCCATGGTCCGTGACGCCCACCGCTGGGACGGCGACGTTTCGAAGTTCGTGCCCCCGCCTGTCGTCGCCGCCCTCGCGGAAAAAAAAGCAACCGCCGGCACGACCTGATCGGCGGGGGTCCGTCCGGCCCATGTTGCATCCCCGTCCGCACGGCCGCCGGTCCGTCCCCGACCGCACGCGTCGTCGCACAACTACTGATTTTATCTTCCTGACCGCCCATGCCGACCGACACGTCTTCCATTCGCTTCAACGACCGCGTGGCGGCCATGCAGCCGTCCGCCACCCTCGCGATGAAGTCGCGCGCGACCGAAATGCGGCGCAAGGGACACCCTGTGGTTGCGCTCAGCGCGGGCGAACCGGACTTCGACACGCCCCGCACGATTTCGGAGGCGGGCATCGAAGCCATCCGTTCCGGGTACACGCACTACACGGAAAATCCCGGCGGGATGGAGCTGCGCGAGGCCATCAGTAACAAGCTCGCCCGCGACAACGGCCTGCAGTACGAGCCGTCGCAGATTCTCTGCAGCAACGGAGCGAAGCAGTCCATCGCTCTGGCCACGACCGTGCTCTGCGATGAAGGTGACGAGGTTCTCATTCCTGCGCCGTACTGGGTTAGCTACCCGGAGATGGCGCGGTTCGCGGGGGCTGAACCGGTCGTCGTGTCCGCTTCCGTCGAAAACGAGTACCGCCTGACGCCCGAGCAGGTCGATGAGGCTATCACGGATCGTACGCGGCTCTTCATTCTCTGCTCCCCGTCGAATCCCACCGGATCGGTGTACACCGAGGAAGAGCTCGAAGCCCTCGCCGAGGTGTTTCGCCGGTATCCGGACGTCTACGTCCTCGCCGACGAGATCTACGAGTACGTCCTGTTCGACGACGCGGAGCACGTCTCGTTTGCCTCGCTCGACGGGATGTACGACCGCACGATCACCGTGAACGGCTTCTCGAAAGGATTCGCGATGACCGGGTGGCGCCTCGGCTATCTGGCTGCTCCCGAGCCCATCACGAAGGCCTGCGCGAAGGTCCAGGGACAGTTCACTTCTGCTCCGTGCAGCGTCTCGCAGAAAGCCGGAACGGCCGCCATGACCATGGACATGGCGCCGGTGTACCGAATGGTTGAAGCATTCCGGCAACGGCGCGACTATATGGTGGAGCGCCTCCGGCAAATCGACGGGATCCGCTGTCCGATGCCGAAGGGCGCCTTCTACCTTTACCCCGACGTGTCGGCATTTTTCGGTTCTACGACACCAGGTGGCACGTCGATCGAGGATAGCAGCGACCTCTGCTTCTACCTTCTCGAAGAACAGCACGTGGCCCTGGTCCCCGGTACCGCCTTCGGTGCCCCGAACGGGCTCCGCATTTCCTATGCGTCGTCGATGGAAGACCTGGAGACGGCCATGGACCGCATCCAGGAAGGGCTCGACCGCCTCTCTGACTGACGGACCTGGAGGGGAGAGGTGCACCCGGGAACGAACTTCACCCACGGGCGGTGCATTCACGCTATGGCAGTGGCCGGGCGGCAATGGGCTCATTAATTGGCTCATTTCCGGCCCGCCCGTTGCTGTTCTTCCCTGCGGTCTGTGCTCTTCCCCTGACGAACGTCGTCGAACACGTGGATTCTGATTCTCAGCGGTCCGAACGGTCCTCCTCCGATTCATCCGGCAACGGCACGTCCTCGGACAGAACGGGACCGGATCGGGCCTCCGACGACGTCCGGCACTCGGACGATGCGAACCAGGGGTCGCGTCAGGATCACGATGAACGCTCTGGTTCGCCGTCGAAGCCGCAGGGGAACGGCCGTGCCGGTGGTCTGGAGGGTGGAGGTCCTTTGCCGCCCGATCGAATCACCGTCTCGGTGACGTCCGGGGGAAACGGCCCGGAGAACGGCCCCGCCTCGTCTGCCGCGCGACCGCAGCAGAAGACCTACAAGGATCGCACGTGGCTTCACCTCCTTCTCTTTCTACTGACGGTCGCCTCGACGGTCTACGTGGGCGGTATGTTTGCGGGGCGCGTCGAGGTCTATGAGGCGCAGGGCTACAGCTACATGCTGTGGGACGGCATCATGTACTCCTTCGCCCTGTTGGGGGCACTGACGGTCCACGAGTTCGGGCATTACTTTGCCGCCCGGCATCATCGGATCAACACCTCGCTCCCGTACTACATTCCGCTTCCCGTCCTTCCGATCGGCACCCTCGGGGCTGTCATTCGCATTCGCGAGCCGATTCCGAGCGAACGCAAGCTGTTCGACATCGGTGTGGCCGGTCCCCTTGCTGGGTTCGTCGTCGCCCTTGCGGCAATCCTGTACGGATTCGTGACGCTTCCTCCGCCGGAGTACCTGCTTGACCTGGCCGGCCACGACGCGCTGAAAGAGCACATCCGCGCGTTCGGCACGTTTCCGGACACCATGCCGGAGAGCGAGGGGGGAGAGGTGATTGTTCTGGGAGAAACGCTCCTGTTCTGGATCCTCTCGCAGTTTTTCGAACACGTTCCGCCGATGTATGAGCTCTACCACTATCCGGTGCTCTACGCCGGATGGCTCGGGCTCTTCTTCACGGCGCTCAACCTGCTTCCGGTCGGGCAGCTCGACGGTGGTCACATCCTCTACGCCCTGTTCGGGGAAACGTGGCACCGGCGGCTGGCGCGCGGATTCGTACTACTGTTGCTGCTGTCGGGAAGCATCGGATTCCTGCAATCTGCGCGACCGGAGCTCTACAGCATCTCCGACTGGCTCGGGGACGCGACGTACTTCATTCTCGCCGGTATCCTCTTCGTCTATCTGTACAAGACGTTTAACGGAGACCACCGGTACATCGCAACGTCGATGCTGGCTGTGCTTGCCGGCGCTCATTCGGCGGTCTGGCTGGGTGAACCCTACACGCACTTCGGGTACAGCGGATGGCTGGTATGGACGGCGCTGATCGTCTTCTTCGTCCGGGTCGAACATCCGCCCGTCCGATACCGGGAACCGCTCACACCCCGGCGGCGACTCCTCGGCTACATCAGTATCGCCATCTTCTTCCTTTGCTTCAGCTTCCGGCCGATCTATCTGGTGTAATCCCACCCGTGCCTGCATCCGGGGCAGCGGCCAGGTTTGATCCCCTCCGGTTAATCGCTATACTGTAGATCGCCGGATGTCGGCGGCGGTCCGTCGTCTGACGCGTTCCCCCTCTCGTAAGTGTATTTCTCCCACCTGCACATCTCGTGTTCGACCCTCCCGCACGTGTGACCATCCCGGCGGTCGTCGCCGTCGTGTTCCTGTTGTTCGCGGCATGCGATCAGGCGCCCGGTGCGTCGGACACGTCGCCGGAGCCGCCCGTCGTTGCCGATTTTGCGTACTCCCCGGATGCCGTCAACCCCGACACGCTGACCCCGGGTCGCGTGACCGACTCGACGCTCACGGTCGACCTGCGCCTCGTCACGGCGGTCACCGATGCCGATAGTGAGATCGAACGCGTCGTATTTACGATCGAAGCGTCATCCGCCCCCGGTTCTGCACTCGACGGTACGCTTCCCCTGTTGCCGGGCGAAACCGATCTGTACGGCTCCGCGATCGACCTGACGCTTCCCCGCGCGGATGCGGTCTACACCGTCCGCGTCTTCGCCGTCGATACCGACAGCCTCACCAGCAACGTCGGCCTCGGACAGGTCCGCGTTCTGCCGGGCACGTCGTAAACCGCCTGGTTCCGCGGCCGCTGCGCACCTGTCCGCCCCCCGATCCCCATATTTTCGTACCCCGCTTCGCTCCATGCGACTCCTTTCAATCTTCCTCCTGGCGGCCCTCCTCGTCGGAGCGTCCGACGTGCGCGCGCAGTCCGACCGCGACTCCTCGCTCTGGGAGAAGCAGGCAAAGCGGCTGTCCCCGATCGAGGGCGGGACGGTGATCAGCAACTTCATCCAGATCATGGAGGCGGGCGGCGACTCCCTGTGGCACGGGCCGCTCCTGTCCGTGTACCTGGAGGACGCGCCGGAGGCCGAGCGCTTTCAGACGGCGGACGAACCGGTCCTGCTCGAGGATGACAACGTCGTTTTCGCGCTCGACGTCGTGAGCGACCCGTTTCCTGCGTCCACGATCTGGGCAGGGCTTGCGTTTGCGGGGACGGACGACCAACCGACGGCCGGCGGGTTGCTCGTCTCGCGCGACGGCGGGACGTCGTTTTCGCTGCTGAACCCGCCCCTCGACGAACCCGCCGACTCCACGATCAGCTACGGCGGATCGACGCTGTCGGCCATCCCGATCGTTCAACCTTCCGGTGCTGCGCCGCAGGACGTAGCGTTCGATGCGGCGTCCGGCACGACGTGGCTGGCCGGGGCTCGCAGCGGGCTCCGTCGCACGACCGACGGCGGCCAGACGTGGAGCCGGGTCGTGCTGCCGCCCGATACCGCCGTTTCCATCACGCCGGATCAGCCTAACGACTTCACGCTCGGCCCGCCCCTGAACGACGGCCGGGGCAACCGGAATCACTTCGTATTCAGCACGCTGGTGGACGAAACGGGAACGGTCTGGGTCGGCACGGCGGCAGGGATCAATCGCTCGCGGCCACAGGACATCATCGACGGGCAGAGAGCCTGGCTCCACATCATCGCCGACGGGACCAGCAATTTTCTAACCGGCAATAGCGTCGTCCGTATTCAGGAGCAGCCGCTGCCCGGCCGCAACCCGGTCTGGATCGCGTCCTGGGCGCTCGACCCGACGGACCGCTTCGGGGTGACCGTCACGACCGACGGCGGGCAGACGTACCGGCAGACGCTCATCGGCGAGCGGGTGTACGATTTCGCCTTTCGGGGCGACCGCGTCTACGCCGCCGCCGAAAACGCGCTCTTCCAAAGCGATGACGGCGGACGTACGTGGATCTCACGGACGACCTTCCCCCCGGAAGAAGGCGAGGCGGACGCCCTTCCGCCGAGCATCGGACTCCGTGCCGTCGTGACGACGCCGCGCGCCCTCTGGCTCGGCACCACCGACGGGCTGTTACGCAGCACGGACGAAGGTCGCACCTGGCGCATCTTCCGGACCAGTGCGCCGGTCAATCCCGAGGAACCGACGGATGCGGCACCGGACGTCGCTACCTACGCCTACCCGAATCCGTTTTCGCCGGCCAGCGACCAGATCACGCGCATCCGCTACGAAACCGGGGAGGCCTCCTCCGTCCGCATCGATATTTACGACTTCGCTATGAACCGCGTCCGCACGATCCGCGACGACGTCGGCCCCGGTCAGGTCGAGACCACGTGGGACGGAAAGGACGAGGGGGGACTCCGGCTCCCGAACGGTACGTACTTTTACACGGTTGAGACCGATCGCGGAACCGTCCGCGGAAAAATTCTCCTGGTTGAATGACTCGCGGCCCTGCTGCGATCGCCGCTCCCGTCACGGATCTCGTTCGTTCCCGCATGACCCTTCGCTCACTCACATCGGTTCTCTTGCTCGCGACGCTCCTCGCCGGGATTGCTTCTCCCGTGCAGGGGCAAGATGCTGCGGCCGGGGCCTTTGCCCGTATGGGCTTCGACGCGCGCGGCATGGCGCTCGGGAATGCGCTCGGCGCCTCCGGCGCGCCGAATGTCAGCCCGTATTACAACCCGGCTCTCGCGCCGGAGGCCACCGAGCAGACGCTGACCGCCACGGTCGGACTCCTCTCGTTCGACCGGCAGTTTCAGTCCCTGCAGTTCGGAACGCCGCTCGGTCCGACCGCCGGCGTATCCCTAGGCCTGATCCGTGCCGGCGTGGATGACATCGACGGGCGCGACTCGAACGGCAACCGGACCGAGACGCTTTCCACCGACGAGTTCGCGCTCTTCCTCGCGTTCGGGAATCGCTTTGCCGAGCGACTCTCCATCGGCGCCTCGCTGAAGCTGTTTCAGGCGAACTACCTCGAAGACGTCGACAACCCGCTCGGCTTCGGCCTTGATCTGGGGATGACGTACGAGGTCAATGATCGATCGAGCGTTTCATTCGTCCTGTCGGACCTTCTGGCCAAGTACGAGTGGAATACGTCGGCGCAGGGCGGACGGACGAATACGGACCGGTTCCCGGTGCGGCTGAGGCTGGCCGGTCGCTACGGGTTTCTTTCGGATGGACGGCTTAACGTGCTGGTCGAATACGAGTCCCGGTTCACCCGACGGGAGCAACGAGAGCGCGTACCGGCTTTCTCCGGAGGCGCGCCTACGAGTCGGTTTCGGACGGAGTCTCTTCTGCTGCACCGGAGCGGCGGGCGCGTCGGCATTTCGTATCCGCTGGCGGAGATCCTGGAGGTGCGTGGGGGACTGGACCGGATCGGGGTGGACGGGGCCGACGGGCTGCGTCCGAGCGCAGGGTTCGGCGTTCGCGAGTCGATCGGGGAACTGGACCTTGAGGTGAGCTACGCCCTCGTTCTGGAGCCGTACGTCGCTGATGCCGCGAACTTCCTGTCCGTCCGGATGCACTTTTAGCCGTGTCCCGCTCCGTGTGCCCGAGAGGTAACGGCGTCGTCACTGCTGAACGATCGTCCGGAACCTTCGCGTAAGCCCTCCGGTTTGCCCGACATCATGACACGATGTATTTACCATAGAAGCTAGCGACAGTCACGGCGGATCTCTGGGTCCGCCTGCAGACGCATCCCGTCCCGGCAACGGCCGGTCCCGGGATGTCAGACTGCTGTTCTGGCTTCATGCTCATCCAGAAGGGTTGAGGGTTCAGGCCCGACGACACCCTGGCAACCCCCGGTTAGGATCGCGCCCGCGATCGCCGGGATAGGTGCCACCTCCTGCCTCGCCACTGAGACGTTCATACGGCGAGGGCAGATGAGCGGAAGGGACTCGCTCCCGCCTTCCGGGCGACACCGATCCTCTTCCGCATTCCGAGCGGTAGAGGATTTTTCTATGGATCAACGCGGCGTGCGGCGGTGCCACCGACCTGTTTTTTGGGTGGTTCGGCAGCACGACGTTCCATCTCCTCGACCGTCGGTCTCAACGGATGAGCCTGCCTGCGCGAACGCCCGAGAGCGTCGCGCCCCTCGCTCTACTCCTTCCGTTACGTAAACGACCGACCCCATGAGTACGACCGACGCATCGACCAACGGCAGCACCGAATCTGAAGCGCCCGTCCCGCACCGCTTCGAGACGCTGCAGGTCCACGCCGGCCATGAGCCGGACCCCACCACCCACGCGCGGGCCGTTCCCATCTACGCGTCCACGTCCTTTACCTTCGAGGACGCCGATCACGGGGCCGACCTCTTCGCTCTGAAAGAGTTCGGCAACATCTACACGAGAATCATGAACCCGACGAACGACGCGTTCGAGAAACGCGTCGCAGCCCTGGAGGGCGGCGTCGGGGCCCTTGCGACCGCCAGCGGGCAGTCGGCTCAGTTCCTCACCATCACGACGCTGGCAGAGGCCGGCGACAACGTGGTCGCGTCCAGCCACCTCTACGGCGGAACGTTCAACCAGTTTAAAAACACGTTTCCCCGGCTCGGCATCGAGGTGAAGTTCGCAGACGGACCCGATGCCGACTCCGTCGCCTCGCTGATTGACGAGAATACGAAGGCGATCTATGTCGAAACCATTTCCAACCCTCGCTTTAGCGTTCCGGACTTCGCGGCGTTGAAAGCGGTGAGTGAGGAGCATGGCGTTCCCCTCGTCGTCGACAACACGTTCGGTGCCGGAGGCTACACCTGCCGTCCGATCGAGCACGGCGCCGATATCGTCGTGGAGAGCGCGACCAAATGGATCGGCGGCCACGGCACGACGATCGGAGGCGTCATCGTGGATGCCGGCACGTTCCCGTGGGACAACGGCCGCTTTCCCCGCTTCAACGAGCCGTCGCCGTCATACCACGGCCTCAACTTCTGGGAGACGTTCGGGCCCGACGGCGTCCTCGGCGTGAACATGGCGTTTATCATTCGGGCTCGTGTCGAGGCGTTGCGCGACATCGGCCCGTCGCAGAATCCGTTTGGATCGTTTCTCCTCTTGCAGGGACTGGAAACGTTGAGTCTACGCGTGCAGCGGAGCAACGACAACGCCCTAGCCCTCGCGCGGTGGCTGCAGAAGCAGGACGGCGTAAGCTGGGTGAGCTACCCCGGCCTGGAAGATCATCCCTACCATCAGCGGGCTACGCAGTACCTCAAGAACGGCTACGGCGCGGTGCTGGCCTTCGGCGTCGAGGGCGGCGTACACGCCGGCCGGGCCTTCGTCGAGAACGTGGAGCTGGCAAGTCACCTCGCGAACGTCGGCGACGCCAAGACGCTGGTGATCCACCCGTCGTCGACGACCCATCAGCAGCTCGCGGAGGAGGAGCAGAAAGCCAGCGGCGTGGAGCCGGATCTCGTCCGGGTCTCCGTGGGCATCGAGCACATCGAGGACCTGAAGGCGGACTTCCGCCAAGCCCTTGCCGCCACACGAGAGGCGATGCCCGCGTGACGAACGATCGCCGCATCGGGGAGCCGCCTGCAGCGGCGGCTTCCCGCGCGGCTTCTTTCCGCCGCACCCCGGACAATAGTGGGGTCGGCCCCCTGCTTTCGCCTCTCGGACTTCGAACGAACCACAATGCCCTCAACAACCTTCGACCGCCACGGACTTGAGTCCGGGGCCGTCCTCAAACACGCCCAGGTCACGTATCAAACCTGGGGAACGCTCAACGAAGCGGGCACGAACGCTATCGTCGTGTGTCATGCGCTCACCGGCAACGCCCATGTGGATGAATGGTGGGACGAACTGATCGGCCCCGGCCGGCCGCTTGACACCGATCGCTACTTCGTCATCTGTGCCAACGCGCTCGGGTCGCCTTATGGCACAAGCTCACCGGTGACGATCGATCCGGATACCGGTTCACCGTACGGGCCCACTTTCCCGGCGACAACCATTCGCGATACCGTTCGTCTGCACCATCGCCTGCTCTGGAGCCTCGGGGTTCGTCGCGTCGCAGCGGCCGTCGGCGGATCCATGGGCGGGATGCACGTCCTGGAATGGGCGATGAACGGTCCGTTCGTCCAGTCGATCGTTCCCATTGCGGTAGGCGGACGGCATTCTCCCTGGCAGATCGGGTGGAGCGAGGCCCAGCGGCAGGCCATCTACGCCGACCCGGACTGGCGCGGCGGTCACTATACCGAGTCAGCCCGCCCCTCGCGCGGGCTCTCGGTGGCGCGCATGATAGCGATGGTGTCCTATCGCTCGCGTGCCTCCTTCGAGGGACGATTCGGCCGTCGTCTTCAGGCGAACGACGGCGGCGCCGAGGAGGGCGATGCTCCTTTCGAAGTGGAGAGCTATCTCCGGTACCAGGGGCGAAAGCTGGACGAGCGATTCGACCCGAACTGCTACGTTCATCTTACGCGCCAGATGGACTCGCACGACGTCTCGCGCGGACGCGGTGCATACCCGGACGTGCTTGGCACCATGGAGCAACCCGCGCTCGTGATTGGCATCTCGTCCGACGTCCTGTATCCGGCGGAAGAGCAGACACAGCTGGCGAACCACCTACCGAATGCCACGCTGGATGTGATCGAGTCCCCGCACGGGCATGACGGCTTCCTGATCGAGCAGGAGGCCATCGGCGAGCGCCTTCGACCCTGGCTCGAGGCGCACGCCGTGCCGGCGTCGGCCGCGTCGTCGACAGGTGCGGAGCGTCCTCCCCAGTCTGACCGCGTCGCTGACGCACACCGGTCGCAGCAGCCTACCATTGCTTCCGGTGGCTGAAAATTCGGCCCGACAGACATACACCGGCCGCTGCCAGCGTTGCATCCGCGGTGACGAAGTGTCGCTCGCAAATGCAGGAATGACGGAAATTGGTTGCCTGGACCGATCGACACCGCCGCTCAAACCCGCGATTCTCCCGGCTGGAATAGTGGTTGATATGTTCGTTTGGTGCATTACACGAAGTGATCGGGCGCACGTGATGCCCGACGCTCGACGTTCGGCTTGTACAACATCGAATTGTTGACACAGGTGATCACTATGACGCAGATGACTCGACACTCTCCGACGCGGACGCTGCGTAACCTGCAGCGGGAAGTCGACGATATTTTCGGTCGCTTCTTCAACGAAGGTAGCGGAGCCGGGAATACGTCCTCGACCTGGACGCCAAGAACCGACATGGTTGAATCGGAGGATGGATATCACCTCCAGCTTGACGTTCCGGGCATGACGAAGGACGATCTGAACATTAACCTTCAGAATAACACGCTGACGATCAGCGGGGAGCGGACGATGAAGCGCACCGCCGAGGGCGAAGAACGCGTTCGGGTGGAACGCGCATTCGGCACGTTCCACCGCACGTTTGCGCTTCCCAGTTCCGTCGATACCGAAAACATTGAAGCCCGATACGAAGATGGTGTCTTGACGGTTCACGTTCCAAAGACGGAGACCGCCCAGCGCCGTCGCATCGAGATCGAGTAGGTGTGTGCCGCGAGATGCGCCTGAGTTCTCGACTCGTTCGTCTGTAGCATCGACGACCGTGGATTTCGCACGGTACCGATCTTGACTCGCAGGGCTCTTGCCAGCCCGACCGGTTCCGCGCCGGTCGGGCTTTTCTCTTTGATCAGGCCTTGTTTCATGGCGGCGGAAACGGGACTGATCATCGGTCACAGGTGGCACCCGGGTGAGCCAGGCCGGACGGGCCCCCTGCGAGTTTCTTATAAATGTTATAACATGTAAGGTTGGGCTTCACGGAGAATCGGTTGTTTGTGCTTGCATTTCGGCATGAAACGTAGAACTCTGTACGTATCGTCAGAGAGATCTGCCGATTGCGGTGCCTGCTCCCAACGGGGATGGACCGGGTCGTTCGGCCCGGGTCGCATCCCTGCACCGACCACGATCTTTTCCATGCAACCAACCCGATTCGCATGAGCAAATCGACATCCGACCATGCCGACACATCCCGCCAGGACGACAACGAGAACGATGGAGCCTCCAGAGGTGTCTCCCGGCGCGGGTTCATTCAAAAAATGACGCTGCTGGGTTTTGCTGGTGCTGGTGCAGGCGCGCTCCTGAGCGGGTGCGGCTCCGACGATTCCGGAACGGCTGACACCGCCGACACCGACGCGGCCGGCGGATCCACGACCGCCTCCGCGGACTTCACGTGTGACGATGTGTCCGGCCTCAGCCAGAGCGAGATCGATCGCCGAGAGTCGCAGATCGAAGCTCTGGAGTACGTCGAACAGACGGAGAAGCCGAACCAGAACTGCGCGAACTGCAATTTTTACCAGCAACCTGCGTCCGGTGAGAATTGTGGAGGATGCACGCTCTTCCCGGGTCCGGTGCACCCCAACGGCTGGTGCAAGACCTGGGTGGCGGCAACCGGATAATCGTCGTCTAACCCGGTGCCAACGGCCCGGCTCTCGCGTGCGTCTCGATTCGAGGCGGATCCGGGAGCCGGACGTTTTTGTTTCGGGCCCGACGGGCCGTTACCAGATGATGTTCACGCTGCGGTGAGGACTGAACCGTCGGGGGCTGCCTCGCGTGCAACGCCCGGTTTCCGACGCGCTCTGTCCAGCCGACTCCGATCTTCATGGTCACGTTTTTTCAAGACGAATGGCGCCGCGTGACGCGCGCCGTGCGCACGCTCGACGTGCAGACGATGGTCGTTCTGACGCTTGCTGCTTTCGTCGTCATCCTCCACTTCAACGTCGGCAGTCGTAGCGTCTTCCTCCGGCATCTCGCCGACGGGTTCGACCCCTCCTGGCGTACGCTCTGGTCGTGGGGATGGTGGTTCGGGACAAAGGGAATTCTCGGCTTTGTGGTGCCTCTTCTGGTGCTGTACGTCGTTTTCGGCCGGTCGGCGCGTGAGTGTGGCATCGGACTTGGAAATTGGCGGCTCGCAACGGGGATTGCGGCGTTGTATCTCCCCCTGGTTGCTGTTGGAACGTGGATCTTGAGCGATGGAAGCGCCTTCCAGGGCCAGTATCCTCACTTCCGCGGGGCCGCATTCAACTGGCAGTTCTTCCTGATCTACGAAGCCCTCTTTCTGTTCTACTGGATGGGATGGGAGTATCTGTGGCGCGGCTTCGTGCTGTTCGGCACGATCCACAAGCTCGGGCTGTACGCAATCTTCGTGCAGGCCGTCCCGTTTGCCGTGCTGCACGTCGACAAGCCCTGGCCCGAAGCCATGCTGTCGATTGTCGGGGGCATCGCCCTTGGCGCCCTCTGCTGGCGGTGCCGCTCGTTCTGGATCGCCGTACCGATTCACGCGGCCCAGATGATGCTTCTCGACTTCTGGTGTACGCTCCGCGCGCGGTCCGACGTTGACGGCTGGGGCTGGTCGGCCCTCATGGAGGCATTGTCGGCCCTCGGTGGATAGACCGCCGTAGCGTCCCCGCACACCCGACCTTCACGCTTCATCGGATCAGACCATCATGCGCATTGCATTTCAGGGAGAGCCGGGCGCATACAGTGAAGAGGCGGTGCGTCGTGTGTACCCGGAGGGCGAACTCGTGCCGTGCGAGACCTTCCTCGATGCATTCGAAGCCGTCGGAGGAGGCGTTGCCGATCGCGCGATACTGCCGATCGAAAACTCGCTTTTCGGAAGCGTGCACGTGAATTATGACCACCTGCGGTCGCACCCGGTCGAGATCGTCGGCGAGGTCCAGGTCCGGATTCGTCACCACCTGATGGGTGTAGACGACGTCTCGCTGAACACGATCCAGTGCGTTCGTTCCCACCCGCAGGCTCTGGGGCAGTGCCGCTCCTCCATTCGTTCGCTGGTTCCTCAGGCCCGCACCGAGGCGGCGTCCGACACGGCAGGCGCGGCCCGCGAGGTGGCCGCCGGGCGCGACGCGTCCGTCGCGGCGATCGCCAGCCGGCAGGCGGCAGACCGGTACGGCCTGACCGTCCTCGCAGATGGCATTGAGGACGACCCGCAGAACTTCACGCGCTTCCTCGTGCTGGCCCCGGCGGATGTGGCCGTCCACCCCGAGGAGGAGGGAGAAGAGCGGTTCAAAACGTCGCTCGCGTTTGCACTTCGAGAAAACGTTCCGGGGGCGCTGTTTAAGAGTCTGGCGGTCTTCGCCCTTCGAGATCTGGACCTGGAGAAAATCGAGAGTCGCCCCCTCGTCGGATCGCCCGGCCGCTACCTGTTCTACGTGGATGTTCGCGGTCGAGCAACCGACCCGGCGGTCGGTCGCGCCCTGGACAACCTGCGCGAGGTCACGACCGACCTTCGTGTGCTGGGTTCGTACCCGGCCGCGCCGCTTCCGGACGATTCCTGAACTCGGGGTCGGCATTCGGCGACCCTCTATTGCGCTCGCCTTCCGCGGACGGTCTGCAACTTCCGGGCATAGTTTGTATCCTGCTTTCCGGCCCGCCTCGTTCGATCGAATCCGGGCCGCGTGTACGTACCGTTTACCAGCCGACCCAGCATGTTGCCGTACTCCATCCGCGAAGGCGTCGCCAACTTCCGCCGGGCAAAGTTTGCCGTTTTTGCCTCCACGAGCGCCATGTCGGTGGCGCTGGTCCTGGTGGGGCTCTTCGCGCTCGTCACGTTTGAGGCGCAGAATGTGTCCTCCTGGCTGCGGGATCGCGTCGGCGAAGTCGAAGTCTTCGTCGATGAGGATGCATCCACGCGCCAGGCCGAGGCCCTGCATACCCGGTTGAAGACGATCCCGGCGGTTTCAACGACGACGTTCGTGAGCCGGGAGGAGGCTCAGAAGATCTTCGCGGAGGAGTTCGGGGAGGGCGCTGAGATCTACGACGACGGTCCCTTCCTCCCGGCATCCGTTCGCCTGCAGCTCAAGACGAGTTACATCCATACGGACAGTATCTCGCAGATGGCGAGTCAGATCCAGTCGTTCGATCACGTGGATGATGTGGTCTTCGACCAGGCGCTCCTTGCCCGGGTGCAGCAAAACGTGCGTCTGGTCAGCCTGGCCGGTCTGGTGCTGGGCGCCATCGTCATTCTCGCCGCGATCTTCCTCGTTGGCAACACGATCCGCCTCACCATTTACGCCCGCCGGCTTCTGATCCGCACGATGAAACTGGTCGGAGCCACCGATGCGTTCGTACGAAGACCGTTTCTTGTCGAAGGCGTGTTGCAGGGCCTGATCGCGGGTACGGTGGCGTCCGGCATCGTCTGGGGGCTTTACCGCTTGATGCTGCGCGAGCTTCCGGATCTGGCGATCAGCTATGCGTTTCCCCATGCTGAGTGGGCCCTTGCCGGAGGCATCGTTGTCGCCGGCGTGCTGCTCGGCTGGCTGGGGTCTTTCTTCGCTGTGCGTCGCTTCATCAAGAGCGTCGACATTCACTGACCGGTCGTCGGCTCGATCCCGTTTCCTTCTTTTCGCAACGTCCCTCGTGCCATGATTTCCGGATATCTACGCGATCGACACCTGCCGGCCATAGCCGGTCTGTTCCTGATCTTTGTTCTCTCGGGGTGTGAGCCAAGCGGAACGTCCGATGTGGTCACCGGCGCCGATGGGAAAGCGCGCGTCGGACCCGCGGTCGAGACGGAATCCGTGCAGCGGGCCGTAGCTCCCGGCGACCGGACCCTCGTCCTGAAGGGATTTCGCGGAAGCATCCTGCTGGAGGGCACAGACTCGAATACCGCCGACCTTGAGTTCATCAAGCGCGGGCTGGGGGGCGATGAAGGGGAGGCCCGAGAAAGCCTGAACGGCATTCGCGTGACGGAGGAGGGCACATCGAGCGAGTACACGTTTAGCGTGGAAGCGGCGGACGAGAGCCGGAGCGCGGCAGACCTTCGCGGACGCATCCCGTCCGGCGTGAAGCTGCGCGTAGAGCACGCGGCAGGACCCGTCTCGATGATCGGTGTAAAGGGACCCATTCGCGTGGAGCACCAGCACGGTGAGGTCGACATCCGGGGCGCGGCGGCGAGCGTCAACGTTGAAATTCAAAACGGCGACGTCTCGGTCGAATTCGACCGGCTCCCGACAGACGCGACAGTTAACCTGTCGACCGCGAACGGAGACATGATGATGGCCGTGCCGCCGGACGCGTCGCTCCAGGTGGAAGCGGAAACCAGTGCCGGCGACATTTTCGTGCGGGGCCTCGTCTTCGATCCGCAGCGCTTCGCGCCGCTCCGGGCCGGCGCTCGGTACATTGCGCAACGCGGCGCAGGCGATGTGTCGGCCACGCTGCGTACGGAGAACGGATCGATCGTTATCCGGGATGCGCCGGGTGTGCTGCCGGATGGGGCGACGCCGGCCGATACGGCGGCAGCAGATACGGCAGGAGCCCCCTCCGACACCGCGCAGGTCGATACATCCAGCCGGGCACAGCTCGGCGTCTTCGGACCGTCGTCGCGTGACACGGTTGACGCCGACGCCGAGATGCCGCCGCCGGACTCGCTGGACCCGGCGACCGAAGCTCCGGAGCTTGACGGCGACGCAGGCGCGGATGAGACGGAACAGACCCCGTCGGATACGGTCGAGGCGGATACGACTGGCATGTAGCCGACCGGGCATTGTAGCGAGCAGGCGCTATAGGACTTGCCTGATCGTTTCGCCGCAAACAAATGCGCGGAGCCGCCCCGGTCGGGGAGACTCCGCGCATAGCGGGTGGGAGTGACTGTTGTGACTGGATGCTCGGAAGAGCGATCCGTGTGCGGTGCCTCCGGTTCTACTGCTGCGGCGACGGAATATCCGGCGCGTTGATCGTCTGGAGAGACGTGCCGTACGTCTCGTTGATCTCTTCGACCAAGAGGTTCGTGACGACCTGATGCGTGCC